>CAMWMT010000310.1 GCA_947175375.1 uncultured Clostridiaceae bacterium
TGGCACGCCTGTCTTTTGATAAGGCGACCAGGCAGTTTGAACTGGCAGTATTTGCCATGGGACTGACCTTTCTGATTCCATGGATCATCCGGAAGGCTGGAAGGCTCAGAGGCTATTACTGGTGGTACGGAGCGGCAGGCTTTGGGCTTCTGGCAGCAGTCCTGATCGCAGGAAGCTTAAGCTTTGGGGCAAAACTGGCGATCACCATACATGGGATCACGTTTCAGCCGTCAGAATTTGTCAAGATCACGTTTATATTTTTCCTGGCAGGAATGCTGTATGAGAAACAGGATTTTCGCCGGGTGGTGATCACGACCTGCGCGGCAGCGGCTCATGTACTGGTTCTGGTATTGTCCAAAGATCTCGGAGGTGCGCTGATCTACTTCGTCACCTATCTGGTCATGCTCTATATAGCGACCAGACAGCCGTTTTATTTTCTGTCAGGCCTTCTGGCGGGAAGCGGGGCGGCATGGGTGTCATGGAGATTATTCTCCCATGTGCAGACCCGTGTGCAGGCATGGAGTGATCCATTTTCGGTCATTGAGCATGGAGGATATCAGATTACGCAGTCTTTGTTTGCCATCGGGACCGGCGGATGGTTCGGGCTTGGACTGGGACATGGCATGCCGTATAAGATTCCGGTGGTGGAAGAGGACTTTATATTTGCAGCCATAGCAGAAGAATTCGGCATTCTCTTTGCCATTTTTCTGATCTTTGTGTATCTGTGCAGCTTTTATATGATTTTTAATATCGCTATGTGTCTGAAGGATGCTTATTATAAACTGGTTGCGGCAGGACTTGGGACACTGGTCATCTTTCAGGCATTCCTTTCCGTTGGCGGAGTCATCAAGTTCATCCCGTCGACCGGAGTGACGCTTCCGTTTATCAGTTACGGCGGAAGCTCTCTGGTCAGCATGTTCGCCATATGGGCAGTCATTCAGGGGATGTATCTGAAACGAAGTGATGAGGTGGCAGGCAATGAAAAAGGTGCAAAAAAACAAAACAACGAAAAAGATGCAAAAAAAGAAAAGCGTAGAAAAGCGGACAAAAGGAGCTGATACCTGGGAATACAGCAATATTCTTCTGATCTTCACCGGAATCTTTGTGCTGATGATCGGGTATCTGGTACATTTTCAGGTGGTGAAGAGCAGAGATACGATCAACAATCCGTATAATGCCAGACTGGAGACGTTTGAACAGCGGGTGATTCGCGGCAGCATTCTTGCGGCGGACGGACAGCTTCTTGCCTATACCAGAGTAGAAGAGGATGGGACAGAAACCAGGATCTATCCGTTTGGCTGCACGTTTTCCCACGTGCTCGGGTATTCCGGATATGGGAGGACCGGGATCGAGGACCTGGGACATTTTCAGCTTGTGACTTTCAACGCTTATTTTATCGAAAAGTTCATCAACGAGCTGAAGGAGCAGAAAGATATTGGTGATACTCTTGTGACCACCCTGGATGTGGACCTTCAGACAGCAGCTCACGACGCTCTGGGGGATCAGAAAGGGGCTGTGGTCGTGCTGGAGCCCTCTACCGGCAATGTACGCGCGCTGGTGTCAAAGCCGGATTACGATCCGGGAGAAGTGGCATCAGAATGGAGTGAACTCAGCAGCTCTGGCGACAGTGTGCTTTTAAACCGCGCACTGCAGGGGCTGTATCCGCCCGGGTCCACATTTAAAACAATTACGTTACTGGAATATCTAAGAGAACACCAGTTCCGGGATGAGGATTATTCTTTTCTGTGCGAAGGAAAAGTATCGGTGGGGAATTCTTCCATCAGCTGTTACCATGGGAGCAGGCACGGGGAGCTGGATCTGAAGCTCGCGTTTGCAAAATCCTGCAACAGCGCGTTTGCAGATATGGGACGATCCTTTCATGTTCCTTCTTTTAAGAATCTGGTGGAGCAGCTGTTGTTTAATTCTGATCTGCCTCTTGACTTTCCTTACAGTAAAAGC
Source organism: uncultured Clostridiaceae bacterium (assembly GCA_947175375.1). GTDB lineage: Bacteria > Bacillota > Clostridia > Lachnospirales > Lachnospiraceae > Hominiventricola. Next base: position 1,960 of record CAMWMT010000310.1, read on the forward strand.
TCCTTTCAACTGAAAGCATCAGACCCAGAAGCGCTGCATATGATGACGGCGATCGGGCAGGGGGATACACTGGTGACGCCCATGCACATGGCGATGCTCATGTCTGCGATCGCCAATGACGGCGTGCTGATGAAGCCTAGGTTCCTGGATCGGACGGAGAGCTATACCGGCGCGATGGTGGTGGAGAAGTATCCGACAGAAGAGTATGGCGCGATCATGACTGCCGAGGAAGCGGAAGCTCTTCAGGACTATCTGCGTGCAGTAGTGGAAGAGGGGACAGCGTCGGCGCTGCAGAGTGACCGGTATACGGCTGCCGGGAAGACTGGGACGGCTGAGTATAGCAGTGATAAGAATAAGAGTCACGCGTGGTTTATAGGCTATGTGTCCGGTGACAAACCGGATCTGGTGGTGTGCGTGATCATGGAAGGGGCAGGCTCCGGAAGTGAGTATGCAGTGCCAGTGGCGAAACGGGTGTTTGAGGCGTATTATGCAGAAGAATAGATCTGACTTTCACGCAACAGCATAAATAAAACCGCAGGCTGGGAATCTGAAAACAGGTTCCTGGCCTTATTTTTTTGTGAATCTGGCAACTCTACTTTGCGTAGATTGCCTTTTTTGCGGTATCCATGCTACAATCCGGGTATGAAATCCTGCAGGAACCGCACAGTGGGGATGGAATCTGCATAGAGCAGGCGGATGCAGAACCAGGACAGGGGGACGTATATGGACAATGTGGCATTTGGAAAATTCATAAGGGAGTCTAGAAAGGAAAAAGGGTTGACGCAAAAGCAGCTTGCGAACATGCTCCATGTGTCGGATAAAGCAGTGTCCAAGTGGGAGAACGGTGCCGGCTTTCCGGACATCAAGCTTCTGGAGCCGCTGGCCTCGTGTCTGGATGTGAGTATTCTGGAGCTGATGCAGAGCGAGCGGGTGCTGGAGGCGAAGATCGCCCGGGAGGATGCGGAACAGGCGGTGGCGGATACGATCTCCCGGTCGGAACAGGCGGAAGAGAGAAAGCGTCAGATGTGGATGGTGAAGCTGCTGTTGGGTGCCTGTCTGTGCGGGTCCCTCTATCTTGCATGGACGGGAGTCCGATATTTTTTGAACGGAGGTGTGAAGATGGATCAAAATATGGGAGCATGGCATGGGGATCCGATGACATTTTATATGTGGGCGGGAATTCTGGTGATCCTTTGCGGGGCGGCAGCCATCTGTATCCTGTGGAAAAATGAGACGATCAGCGGGGTGAAGATCGGGCGGCACAGAACGAAGAGTATCCTGACGATCCTGATGGATATGTTGGTGGTACTCCTTCTTCACACCTATCTGTCCAGTATCGCCAATAATCAGGAACAGCTTATGAAGCTGCCGGAGCTTCTGCCGGTGCATGCATATCTGACCAGTCCGGATGGCGGCATGAAGGCGGGGATCTTTATTCAGGACGAGGTAGTGGATGGACTGCTCTCTTCAAAGCACGTGAAAGACCTGAAGCTGACTGTACGGCTGGAGGCAGTGTCCGGTGAGCTGTCTGACGGAGAATGGAAGAAGCCGGATCTGGATGTGAAAGGAATTAACTGTCTGGAAGCGCTGGACGGGATCGAGGCTCCGGCCATCACCTGGAATGCAGGGGAGGATTCGGCTGTTCTTCAGGGAACAGAAGCGAAATGCATTGTATCAAAAGAACTTTTTGAGAAGAACGGTTGGAAGCTGGGAGAAAAAATCACTCTTAGCCAGTATTATTACGCGCGGGAAGATGAGAGGTATGTATGGACAAAGATGGAGCCTCTGGAGACGACGGAGTATGAGATCGCCGGATATACAGATCCGGAGGAGGCAGTGTTGGATGGCTATACCGTATTTCCGGATATCGTGCTTCCATTTCAGACGGTGCGGGAGATGTTTGACAGACAGGGAATTCCTTTTTTTGCAGATTCCGCTTCCTTTGATGTGGCAGATGCGTTGGAACTCAACGAATTTAAGCAGGAGATGAAGGATCTGTCTTTAAAAAGCGCCTCTCCGCTTACGGAAGACCACTCTCTGAACGGAATCGCACTGAATGTGGATGATGTCACATTCATCAATACGGCGACTCATCTGCGCAGGGTGATCGATGCGGTACAGGTATTTTTTCCGTGCCTTCTGATTCTGATCGTCTGTGTGGGTTATCTGGTCACCCTGCTTCTGCTCCAGAGCCGGAAGAA
>CAMWMT010000311.1 GCA_947175375.1 uncultured Clostridiaceae bacterium
GCCATCACACGAATCCCGCTTCCCTGCAGTTCTTTGCCGAGTGCCCTGCTTAATGAGTACACATAAGATTTCGAAGCCGCATAGACAGCAAAAGCCGCCTGCGGCATAAATGCCGCTCCCGACGAAAATTGTATGATTTTGCTCCCTCTGCGCATATAAGGCAGACAGATTTTCGTCATCTGTGTCAGGGCCATAATATTCAGGCGGATCATTGCGGATACATCTTCATTGCTCTGTTTCCGGAATTCTCCGTAGCTTCCCACGCCTGCACAGTTGACTAAAACCGTAATCTTCGGATTGCTGATAGTAAGTACTTCCGCAAACTGCGCCATTTCTTTCTCACTTGTCATATCGATGACGATAGGACGTACCTTCGTTCTCATCTGTTCTGACAGCTCATTCAACGGTTCTTTTCTGCGGGCAAGCAGCCAGATCTCATCTGTTTTGCGTAAGTCTTGATCCAACTGTCTGGCAAATTCCATGCCCATGCCGGAGGAAGCGCCTGTGATAATTGCGATATTCATGCTTTCTTAGTTCCTTTCCGGTATATAACTTGGACGCAGGCCGTCCAAACCTGCGTCCATTACTTATTTTACATCAAAATCCAATTTTGTAAAGTATCAACCTTATTGTCCTTCTACGGAGCGCAGCTCGCAAACGATTTTTTATGATAAGATGATTGCGAAGCGGCTCGCAATATGTGATAATAGTGCTTGAAGGTTTTCTATACATACTACTTTACAGACGCAGTGAGGTTTTATTATAAAATGAAAGATAATCAGAGCGAGCAAAACATAGGAGAACAGATCACTGAGGCTCTGTCGGATGCTTTACAAAGCGGAGATTTCAGCGACCTGAACAGGCTGGTCTCCGAAAGTGTGACAAACGCCTTAAATGAAGTCGGAAAATACATCCCGTTCATAGATCCCGGCGATACACAGCGAACATCGTCCAGACAGGGGCAGACACAGGAGCCGCCGCACAGACAAGAGTCGCCATATACAGCCCAACAGACACGGGAACAGGTACGCAAGCAGGAGAAAGAGCAAAGACAGGAACAGGCACGCAGGCAAGCGCAGCAGATGTACCGAAGAACAGAAACTGCTAAGCAGCCTAACGACTCTTTTCAGAAGATACCGCAGGAAACTGCATGGCAATCGTCACCCTACGCACCTGTGCAACCGAATCATACATCGCTCCTTCCCGTTCAGTTTAAAAGGGTCGGAAATGTATCCAATGTCCTGTATCAAGTGTTTGGTGGAATCGGGCTGGGCTGCACGCTGCTTACAACATTTACCGTTACAGTGATTGAGGGCACTGCAAGTACCGTCGGCTGGATCGCCAATCTGCTCTTTCTAGCATTGTTTGCGGGCATGATCCGTCTGGGAATCGGACAGCGCAGACGTCTTAAACTGGCGGAGCGCTACGTCGGACTGTGCGGCCGCAATATGTACGATGAGATCGAACATCTGGCCGCAAGCACAGGTCGTAAGACACGCCGCGTGATCAGAGATCTTCAGAAGATGATGAAGATCGGCATGTTCCCTGAAGGTCATCTGGATGAAAAGAAAACCTGCTTTATGTTAAACGACGGAATCTACAATCAATATCTGGAGACAGAAAACAACAGAAAGAGGCGGGAAGCGGAAAGCCAACTTCTCTCCTCCCGTCAGAATGTACCGGATACACAGGAAGCAGCTGCCGGACGGACACCGGATCTTACAGAACAGGAATCGGAACTAAACGCCATGATTGCTGAGGGAATGGAATGTATCCGTAAACTACGGATTCTGAATGACAAGATTCCCGGAGAAGTGATCTCTGCTAAACTTTTTAAGCTGGAAAACCTGTTAAAGGATCTTTTTGACAGCGTAAGAGAACACCCGGAACAGATGCACAGGATGCATAAATTGATGAACTACTACCTTCCTACCACCTTGAAGCTGGTGGAATCCTATGAAGAATTTGACAGGGTGAGCGTTCCGGGAGACGACATCATTGCCGCCAAAGCCGAGATCGAAAATACTCTGGATACGATCAATCAGGCATTCGCAGAACTTTTAAACAATCTCTTTCAGGATGCAGTGCTGGATGCCACCACCGACGCACAGGTGCTAAAGACTATGCTTGCCAGTGAAGGATTGATGAATGAAATGGATTTTACAACCAATAAATGATAAACGGAGGAAAATAAAATGAGCAATAATCTGGATGAAATGTTAAAAGAAGCGCCTTCCCTGACTCTGGAGCCTTTTGAGCCGACAGAAATAGTGGAAAGTCCTACGCTCTTCGCCAAGGAGGAAGCAGCTAAAGTTCCCGAGGTAGTATTAACGCCTGAGGAACAGAAAATGGTGGATGACTTTGCCGCGCAGATCGATATTACCAACACCCAGATGGTGATGCAGTACGGTGCCGGCAGTCAGAAAAAGATTGCGGATTTCTCCGAAAACGCTCTGAACAACGTTCGAACCAAGGATATGGGCGAGATCGGTCAAATGCTTGCGGACGTGGTCACGGAACTTAAAGATTTCGGAGAGGAAGAAGAAAAAGGATTTTTCGGATTTTTAAAAAAAGGCAGCAACAAGCTGGAAAGCCTGAAGATCAAATACGACAAGGCGGAAGCAAATATTAACAAGATCTGCAAGGTTATGGAAGATCATCAGGTGACCCTCTTAAAAGATGCCGCCATGCTGGACAAGATGTACGAGCTGAATCTTAATTATTTCAAAGAGCTGTCCATGTATATATTGGCCGGCAAACAAAAACTGAATCATGCCAGAACCGTTGAACTTGCTGCCCTTTTAGAGAAAGCGGAGCAAAGCTCTCTCCCTGAAGATACGCAGGCTGCCAACGATTATGCCGCCATGTGTGAGCGTTTCGAGAAGAAAATATACGATCTTGAACTGACCAGAACGATCGCGATGCAGATGGCGCCTCAGATCCGGCTGATTCAAAGTAACGATACCGCCATGTCGGAGAAAATACAGTCCACCTTGGTGAATACGATCCCTCTCTGGAAAAGCCAGATGGTAATCGCGATCGGGCTGAATCACTCCAGCGAAGCCGCGAAAGCCCAGAAGGAAGTGACTGATATGACCAATGCTCTTCTGAAGAAAAATGCGGAAGCATTAAAGACCGCCACGATCGAGACGGCACGGGAAAGCGAGCGTGGCATCGTGGATATCGAAACCCTCACCGCCACCAATCAGACCCTGATCAGTACGCTGGATGAAGTGATAAAAATCCAGGAAGAAGGACGCACCAAACGACAGAACGCGGAAGTAGAGCTTGTCCGGATCGAGGATGAAATGCGCGAGAAACTCTTAGCTGTCAGTCGTTCTTCGCGCCCTTCGGCAGAAAGCTGATCATCCTTTCTTTTTGTGTACATTGCGAATAGTTCTTTTCTTGCCGCCTTTATCTTTATTCTTTTGCGGGGAGTGCCTGACATCCGTCTTTGTTCTGTTGTCAGGTTTCCCCGTTTCGTTTCGGTTTGCCGATTTTCTCGGTCTGATCAGGCACTTCTTATCAAACCCGATCAGATCCTCCCTGCCGCCTTTGATCAGCGCTTCTCTGACAAGGTCATAATTATTGGGATTGCGGTACTGAATCAGTGCCCTCTGCATCGCTTTTTCATGAGGATTACGGCAGACATATACTTTCTTACCATTCCTGGGATCAATTCCCGTATAGTACATGACTGTGGACACGGTAGACGGTGTCGGATAGCAATCCTGCACCTGTTCCGGCATATATCCCAAATCCCTCAAATACTCTGCTAACTCGATTGCTTCCTTAAGCGTAGATCCCGGATGGGAGGACATCAGATACGGCACAAGAAACTGTTTTTTGCCGAGCCGTTCATTGATTTTATAATATTTCCGTACAAAGCGCTCATAGACTTCCTTCTTCGGCTTGCCGAGTTTGGAAAGCACCGCATCCGAAATATGCTCCGGCGCTACTTTAAGCTGACCGCTGACATGATGCTCCACCGACTCCCTGAAAAAAGTATCGTCAGGATCCGCCATCAGATAATCGAAGCGTATGCCGGAACGAATCAACAATTTCTTGATGCCTGTAAGCGCCCGGAGTTTGCGAAGCAGCGCCAGATAATCGTAATGGTCCACTTCCATATTATGACATTGTTCCGGAAAAAGACAC
>CAMWMT010000312.1 GCA_947175375.1 uncultured Clostridiaceae bacterium
GTTCAGCACAGTAATTGTGATCATTGGTGTGCGGATATCCGCAAAGAAATCAGATACCGATCATCCATATGGACATGAACGGATGGAATGTGTTGCTTCTATTATATTGGCGACGATTCTGATGGCAACAGGGCTTGGTATCGGTTTTGGAGGTCTCAGGACTGTCTTATCCGGAAATTATGAGACGCTGGCTGTTCCAGGGGTGATGGCGCTGGCGGCAGCTGTAGTGTCGATTGCGGTGAAAGAGTGGATGTACTGGTATACCAGGGCAGCTGCCAAAAAGATTAATTCCGGAGCCTTGATGGCAGATGCCTGGCATCATCGTTCTGACGCGCTGTCCTCCATCGGCGCTTTTATCGGTATCGCAGGTTCCAGAATGGGATATCCGGTTCTGGACTCTGTGGCATGTTTGGTGATCAGCGTGTTTATTGCGAAAGCAGCATATGAAATATTTATGGATGCGGTTGACAAGATGGTAGACAAAGCCTGTGATGCCAGGACAGAAGAAGAGATCCGGCGTATTGTGCTGAAAGAAAGTGGAGTTTTGGGAATTGACCGTCTGATGACACGGCTGTTCGGGGCGAAGATGTATGTGGATATGGAGATCGCTGCAGATGGTAACCGGACGCTTTATGAAACGCATGATATCGCGGAACGGGTACATCATGCCATTGAAGAACATTTTCCGGAAGTCAAGCACTGTATGGTACATGTGAACCCCGTGAAAAAACTGAATGAGAAAGAGAAATAGGTTATGCATAGAAGGCAATGGGCAGGCGTACTGGCGCTGATAGCGGCTCTGCTTGTCATATGGATGGGAATCCGATGGCTCAGCCTGTCCGATAATAATGAGGATGGGAAGCTTACGATAACAGCACTTTCCGTGGGAAAAGCAGATGCCATGATCATACAGGAATCTGATCAGGTACTGTTATTCGATACTGGTGAGCTGGACGATGGAGAGAAGGTAGTGCATGAACTGGAAGAAAGAGGAGTTGACCAGATCGATCAGCTTCTGATCACGCATTTTGACAAGGATCATGTAGGTGGTGCGGCATATGTGATGGAGCACATGAAAGTGCTCTCTGTTGTCTTGCCGGATTATGAAGGAGACAGAGAGGAATACCGACAGTTTCTTCTAACTCTGGAAGGCCATCCGGATGTCAGGAGACTGACAGAACCCCTGGAGGAGACCCTGGGAAATATGCAGATTACCATTTATCCGGCAGAAGATGCAGAAGAGATTCAGGATACAGAGGAAGAATATGACAATGACATGTCTCTGGTAGCAAGTATCTCTTATGGCGATAAAAGATTTCTGTTTACCGGAGATATTGAAAAGACCCGGATTCGGCAGATGCTTGCTGCAGATGTGGACTGGAGACATGACTGGATCAAGATGCCTCATCATGGGCGATATCAAAAAGAATTAGAGGACCTTCTGGAGACCGTCAGGCCGTCAGAAGCAGTCATCTGCTGTTCAGAAAAAAATCCGGCAGAAGAAAAGACACTGAAGCTTCTGGAGGAATGGCAGATACCGGTGTGGGATACAACTGAGCGGGCTGTGGTGACGGTGTGTGATGGCGAAAAGATAACAGTAAGAAATGAATAGACAAACAGGCAGGCGGTTACAAAACGCATTCGGACAGGATTGCATTTTGTGACCGCCCATTCCATATTATCAATATTTTTGCATATGGCCGTATCAGATCCGATAGGCTACCAGTGACACATGTTCCTTCAGCTCTTTGGAAAGTGTGTCTTCCAGTTCCTGGACTTTCTGGCGGCAGTGTTCATTCAAATCTGCGAATTTGTCCTCCTCTGCAAGTACCTGAGCCGTATGATCGGCGGCAGATCTGCAGCTGGCAGGAAGATCTGTGACGGTTGACTGAATATGCTGCATATAATACCTCCTGTATCTTTGATACTGATTTTTATCCATATATGCGGTTTGCCCCGTCAGATGTATGATCTGTTTTCAGAGTCAAAATACATGGATATCTGTTAGTATGTACAGGATCAGGTAAAAGTATTTCCTTTCAGAGATAATCCGCAGGCATCTGCGAGCAGAGACAGGCCTTCAGAAGCAATGGATACCAGGCTTTCCACATGGATAAAATCAGTCGCGCTTTTGTCGAACAGGATGTTGGCCTGTGCCGGGAATTCTTCGTCTTCGTCCCAGAACAGGAACTGTACAGGGATGCAGGAGAATGCATCGATCTGGTATCCGGCATCAGAGTGAGGCAGTCTTGTTCCGCCCAGAGACAGACATGCCTGTTCCAGTTGTGGAATATGTCCGGAGAAAGTTCTGGCAAAAACATTCGTTACGGTTCTTTGGAATGCAGGGCCAAAAGGTGATGCATCCTTCAGATTGCGAAAGGGCATCCATTCACCTGTGAGAGCAGCATGTTCCGTGCAGTACCAGAGCAGCGTATAGATGTTCAGGCGGGTGAAAATGGACAGAGGATTCGTGTTTTCCAGACAGAGGATCTCTCCGGTATCTCTGCGGATGCCGTGCAGCCTGTGGTAGTAGGAGATGGTAAGATAATCCTTATCCACACCAAGATCAGGTATTTTCTGTATGAGCTTTTCCTGGTTCAGTGTCATAAAACGTTCCTGCCATTCTAGGCACCATTTTTCATAATTATTGGGAATATTGTCCGGTTTCATAGCAGACTCTCCATTTTCTTATGTTTTTCTGTCTGTTATTCTATATGGGACGTTTTTAAAAATCAAGAGATATTCCTGTTCATTTTTACAAACATGGATGCTGGCTGTTTGAATCGGAGATCGTTATAGATATGTGGTTTTGCATGTTTAAAATCAGTTGTAAGTATTTCCGATATGGTTTATAATAAATACAATACGCCGTATTGAATATTAGAAGTTCAATAAGTACGGATTCTGTCAAAATGCAGAGACGAAAATATTATAACACAGGAGGATACGTTTGATGTATCAGGTTAGTAATTTTACCAATAATAAGAATATCCGTATTCTGGATCAGAAGGGCGCATTTACTGCAATTGAGTATTTAAGAGATTTAAGTGTAAGTCCTCAAAGCGCGCAGACTGCTTATTTTTGTAATGAGATGAATGTACGTAAACGTCAGGTGATTTGTGAACTGAGCAAGTCGCATGTGACCGTGCAGGCAGGAGCAATGCAGTGGATGGTGGGCAATGTGAATGCGACAACAGGTGTAAAAGGTGTGGGAGACCTTCTGGGAAAAGCAGTTCGCGGCAGGGTGACAGGCGAGTCGGCGATCAAGCCGGAATATACAGGAGATGGTACACTGGTTCTGGAACCTACATATAAATACATTTTGCTGGAAGACCTGAATGACTGGGGTGGATCAATCGTGCTGGATGATGGACTTTTCCTGGCATGTGAATCGAATTTGAAGCATAAGGCAGTCATGCGTTCTAATCTGTCTTCAGCAGTAGCAGGCGGTGAGGGGTTGTTCAATCTGGGTATCACGGGTAACGGTGTTGTCTGCCTGGAATCTGATTATCCAAGAGAAGAACTGATAGAGATCACACTGAACAATGATGTCCTGAAAGTAGACGGCAATTTTGCAGTCGCATGGAGTTCAACGTTGGAATTCACAGTGGAGCGTTCTGGAAAGACTTTGATTGGTTCTGCCGCTTCCGGAGAAGGACTGGTAAATGTATATCGCGGCAGCGGAAAAGTGCTGCTTGCTCCGGTACACTGATGAAAGATGTATTAATATATAGAAAGAATACACAGGAGGCGTAGAAGGATGCTTGAATTACAGGATATTTGTTTTCAGGTGACAGAAGATTCCCAGGAAAAGGGAATCCTGAAACATGTGAATTTAAAAATAGAGGACAGCTTTGTGGCGATCACAGGGCCCAATGGCGGCGGTAAATCTACCATGGCGAAGGTCATCTCCGGGATCATAAAGCCGACTTCAGGAAGAATCCTGTTTCACGGAGAAGATATCACAGATCTGTCTATTACGGAGCGTGCAAGAAAAGGAATCAGTTTTGCTTTCCAGCAGCCGGTTCGATTTAAAGGGTTGACCGTTCTGGACTTGATTAATCTGGCGCATGGAGAGGAACTGTCTTTAAATGAGGCGTGTCATTATTTGTCAGAAGTGGGATTATGTGCAAAGGATTATATTCAC
>CAMWMT010000313.1 GCA_947175375.1 uncultured Clostridiaceae bacterium
ACCCGTGGCCGCCACTACGAATTCGCTCCGCAGCTTTTCGCCCTTTGCAAAATTGTCCGCACCGCAGTCTGCCTCCTCAAAAATCAGCTGCAGGATACCGGAACGATCCCTCAGATCCACAAAAATAATGCCGCCTTTATTCCTGCTCTTCTGCACCCAGCCCATGACCGTAACGGTCTCACCGATATTCGCGGTGCCAAGCTCCGCGCATCTATGGCTCCTGTGCAGCCCTTTCATTGACTCTGCCATAATTCATCCTCTTTTCTGTATGATTCCTTTATCGATTAAAAAACTCCCGGAACTCTGTATATCCTTCTTTTGCAAGCTGTTCCTTCTGGAATTTTTTATTTTTGTTCATGAGTGTCACCAGCACCTGTATCCCGTTCTCACGCTCTGCCTTCGCTTCTTTCAGCACCTCGCACAGCTTCTCTGCAGACATCTTCTTCTCTACCAGATATGCCTTCTTCGCAGACGCTCCCGGTATCTCAAAGCCCTGCTCCATCAGAATCGTGATGATTCGTTCAAAGCCGATGGAAAATCCGCAGGCCGGTACATCTTTGCCAGTAAATTTACCGATCATCTTATCATAACGTCCGCCTCCGGCAACGGAACTGCCGAACTGCGCCATCTCGATCTCGAAGATCGTCCCTGTATAATAAGACATCCCTCGCACCAGCGTCGGATCAAAGACCAACTCGAACTGGCATGCTCTGGTCGCCTCCACACTCGTCTTAATTGTGCGCAGATTTCCGATTACGCCATCCTCCAGAATTTCGGCAAGCTTCTCCTCCAGATACTGAAGACTATCTCCGGAATTCTCCATCTCCGTAAACATGGTCACGTACTGATTCACTTTCTCCTGGTCAAATCCGGCTTCCACCAGCTCCGCTTTCACGCCATCCCAGCCGATCTTGTCCATCTTATCCAGAATGATGAATACCGTATCGAACTGCTCCTCTGTAAAGCCGCTGTATGCTGCCATGGCCTTTAGGATCCGCCTCTCATTGATCCGCACTTTGAAATCTGAGAAATTCAGCTTTCCGAGCAGTGTCGTCGTCGCCAGAATCAGCTCGATCTCCGCCAGACAGCTGGCTTCTCCAAGAATATCGATATCGCACTGGACAAACTGGCGGAACCTCCCCCTCTGAGGCTGGTCTGCCCTCCATACACTCCCGATCTGCAGTGCCTTAAAGGGACTGGGCAGATTGTTCGCATTATTCGAATAAAATCTGGAAAGCGGCACTGTCAGGTCATACCGAAGGCCGCTGTCCGTCAGATCCGCCTCCGACTCTGCCTTCTCCAGATTCAGCTTCTCTCCTCTCTTCATGATCTTAAAGATCAGCTTCTCATTATCTCCACCCTGTTTGCTGCAGAGATTTTCGATATGCTCCACACAGGGAGTCTCAATGGGAGAAAACCCAAAGCTTTTATACGTCTCCTTGATCAGTCCTGTTACATAATCCCTCACCTGCATCTCTGCAGGCAGGATATCTTTCATACCTTTTACCGGTTTTTTCTTTAATGCCATATCTGTTCCTCTCTATCCGTATTGATGTCTATCACCAAAAGTTACTCAAAAAGCGCTTTCTTGCGTCCGATCATCTCCTGGATCCTATCCATATACTGAGCCACATCCTTTACATTCTCGCACCGCTCGATCTGCCCGTTCGGATATACCCGTTTGGAAACGCTTCCCGCGCCGCAGGCTACGATAGTCTGCACTTCCTCCATCATAAGTATATTGTATATTCCGGCTTTGTCAACCTTTGCATACCCGACATTTTCAAAATTTCCAGCCATATTTTTCTGGCGGTACAGATAGTAGGGCGACAATCCCATCTCCGCACAGTATCTGGCAGCCATGTCCATGATCTGCATATTATTTTCAAGACCCATCTCCTCATACTCTTCCTTGAAGAGGTTCAGCCTCGCTGCCCGTTTGATCGCCAGCGAATGCACAGTCACGCTATCCGGCGCAAGAGCAGTGATCTCCTGCATAGTATGTTCCACATCTTCATATCCCTCCCCCGGAAGCCCGATGATCAGATCCATATTGATGTGAGAAAATCCCATCTCCCTTGCCAGCGCAAAGGCTTCTTTTGTCTGGACTACTGTGTGATGTCGTCCAATGATTCGGAGCGTCTCATCCTTCATAGTCTGCGGATTAATAGAGATTCGGTCAATACCATGATCCACAAGCACCTGAAGCTTCTCTCTGGTAATGCTGTCCGGCCTGCCCGCCTCTACCGTGTATTCCTGCAGATGCTCTGTATCAAAAAGGGCATGAACCTTACAAAGCAGCCGGTCCATCCGCTCAGGACTCAGCGTTGTGGGCGTCCCTCCTCCGATATAGACAGTATTCAGCTTCTTATGCTGGAAAGCTTCCGCCACGTAGTCAAGCTCCTGAAAAAGCGCTTCCAGATACTCGTCCATCCGCTTCTCCCACAGTGACAGCGGATAAGATGTAAAGGAGCAGTACAGACAGGTACTGGGACAGAAAGGAATCCCGATATACAAGCTGTACCCATCCTGATAGTCGATATCTCGCAGCACATACCGCTCCCTGTTGGCAATCATAACGCTTAGTGCCGCTTTCTCTTTACTGGCCAGATACCGATCCCGCATATAAGCCGCAGCTTCTACATTGGTCTTTCCTTCTTCTAGAAGCTGCATGACGATCTTCACCGGACGGATTCCTGTAAGGCTTCCCCATGGCAGATTCTGTCCCGTATAATCAGAAAGAACCCCGTAGATCAGCCGTTTCAGATGATTCTTGGTCTCCTTCCGGTCCTCATAGTCGATGGAATGGTTTCTCTTTTCCCGGGACTCTCCCTCCTCGAAAAGTTCTGCCTCTACCTGAGTATCTGTAAAGCTCACCGCCAGACGGAGTCTGGTATTCTCTCTGAAATCCTCCTGCACCCGGACGGATACGTCCTCTCTGGGAAAAAATGCTTTCACCAGAGAATGGATGTCGTATTCAAAGCCCGGTCTGTTTACAATTACTTCTATCATGATACATCTGTCCTTCCATATCTGCATACATCTGCCAGCCTCCATGTATTTTACCATCATTTTCTTGAAATGAAAAGTAAAAACAGGTCTGACAGATCTATGAGCTCTGTACAGAAAACAATAATTATGCCGGATGGCAGAGCCTGTCCGCAATCCGGCCTTTCCTTCCGCTCCTACAGAAACGGATTATACTTCTTCTCATACGCGATCGACGTCTCTTCTCCGTGCCCTGGATATACTTTTGTATCCTCTGGCAGCAGAAACAGCTTTTCCTTCACGGATCGCACCAGTTCTGACATACTGCCGCCCGGAAAATCACTGCGTCCTACGGAGCCCTGGAACAGGGTATCCCCGGCGAACACACACTCTGCTTCTTCACAATAGAAGCAACAGCCTCCCGGCGTGTGCCCTGGTGTGTGAAATACTTTCAGACGGATTCCTGACAGCGTGATCTCCTGACCGTCACGCACATATTCATCCGCTTCCACAGTGATCACTCTGTGCTGGATAAATACGGACAAATTCATCTTCCCATTCTTCAGCATGGGCTCTTCCTCCGCCAATGCATAGACAGGAGCCTTTGTCAGACGTCTTAGCTCTTCTGCCCCGCCCATATGGTCCGAATGCCCATGAGTCAGCAGGATAAAGGAAATTTTCCATCCTTTCTGCTCTGCGTACGCCTGTATCCGTTCCGCTTCGTCTCCCGGATCGAATACCAGCGCTTCTTTTGTATCTTCATTGACCAGAAACCAGCAGTTCACTGCCAGTTCTCCCACGGTCAACGACGCTATGCTCAGATGTGCCATACACCTGCTCCTTCCTGTTATTCATCTGCCTGCAGCCGCTTCTGTCTTCACATGGTACAGACATCCTGCTTCCTGGTCAGCTGATAAGACTTTCAGCTGGTAGAACGTTCAATATCCAAAATGCTCTCCACCTGCCGGATCTTCTCCACGATACGGTTCAATTCTTCCACACTTGTGATATCGAAGCTCACGATAACTGTCGCAGTTCCTTGCCTGCTGGTTCGCACGTTCATGGATATCACATCAATATTTCTTTCACTCAGAACTTTCGAGATATCAACCAAAAGCCCTACCCGGTTGTTGCCATAGATCTTGATC
>CAMWMT010000314.1 GCA_947175375.1 uncultured Clostridiaceae bacterium
GTCGTAATGCTCCGGTTCAGAACGCAGGAACATCTCCACTGCCTCCTGTCCGTTAGCCGCCCACTCACTCTGTGCGTCTTCCATGTCCATCATCTCGAACAGAATCTCGGCATTCAACTCGTTGTCTTCCGCTACCAGGAACCGCAGACCCTTCAGAATGTCCTCCATGTCCGGGAATGCTTCCTCTTTTTTTCGATCTGCATACAGGCTTTCCAGCGTTTGCCGGAAACTGGAAACAAAGAAAGGTTTAGGCATAAAGGCATCAACCCCCGCTGCCCGCGCTTTGTCCTCAATATTACTCCAGTCATAGGAAGTCATCATCACGACAGGAATTTCTTCCTGCACCCTTTCCCGAATCTGGCGGGCAGTTTCAATTCCATCCTGCCCTGACATCAAGCAGTCCAGCAGGATCGCATGGAATCCTTCGTTCTTCTCCCAGGCCTGAACCACAGTCTCCACAGCCGCCGTTCCCTTTGTCACATAAGACACATCCACTCCGGTCTCCTGCATCATCGCTTGGACATCCAGGCAGATCTCTTCCTCATCGTCTACGACCAGCACCCTGGAGATTCCATGGCGTATCCAGAAATCCTCTCCGCCATCCTGTTTCGGCATGGCAAATGACAGTTCCACAGTAAATACGCTTCCCTCGCCCTTTTGGCTGGTCACGGCAATAACCCCACCCATCAGTTCGACCAGGTTTTTGGTGATAGCCATGCCCAGACCGGTTCCCTGTATGCCTCTGGTGCTGGAATTGATCTCCCGTGCGAACGGATCGAATACGGTTTTTACAAATTCCTCGCTCATACCCATCCCATTATCCGCCACTACAAACCGCAGCCTGGAAAGACGGGACGATGTCAGGGGCAGTTCCTCCACCGTGCAGGTAATCTCGCCGCCTTCCTGAGTATACTTAATGGCATTGGACAGGAGGTTGATCAATATCTGATTAAGCCGCAGTTTGTCACCCAGTAACCGTTCCGCAGGACAGCCCCTGGTGCGGAACTCAAAGCTCTGGCCCTTCGCCCTGGCCTGAGGCAGGAGGATAGTATACAGCTCTTCCATCAACTCAGGAAGATGGAATACAGCAATATTTAAGGTTGTTTTTCCACTTTCAATCTTACTCATATCCAGCACGTCATTGATCAGGCTGAGCAGATGCTGGCTGGAAGCGGAGATCTTCCGTGCATACTCCCGTACTTTTTCTTCGTTGCCCGCTTCTCTGGCAAGCAGAGCCGTAAAACCCACAATGGCATTCATAGGAGTACGGATGTCGTGAGACATATTGGATAGAAAATGGCTCTTGGCTTCGTTGGCGTTTTTTGCGGCGGCCAGGGCTTCCTCCAGATTCCGGCTCATGTCCCGCTCTCTGGTACGATCAGACATGACTACCACGAATTTCTCCACACCCTGGATATCTTCATGATATACTGTCTCATAAAACCAGCGCCGATCACCAGTGACCTGATGGATATATTCCCGTTCCCAATACCGACTGTCATGGATGGGAATGGACTCCAGCTTTTCTATCGTGAAACCATTTTCTTCTTTGACAAAGCTGTTTTCCAGTAGATAAATGTTTTCCAATATCCTGGCCTGGGGAATACCCAGCAGGCGCTCCACATTTGGACTGAGATAATCCAGACGCAAGGTCTGGCTGTCCAGCATGAGGATAATATCATCCACATTGTTGGACAGCATATCGAACATCCGCTCCCGGTAACGCAGCTCCAGGTTGTTTTTTTTCGTTTTCTTCCGGTACCTGAGAACGATCCATACGACGATCAGGATTCCCAGCAGCACAGACACTTTGACCAGAAAATCTACGGTTGCTTTCTGGATCTCCAGCATACTGGCTGAGGCCGCCGATTCCGGCACCACGCCCAGCAGGATACACGACTCATAGCCAACTGGCTGATAGGAAATATAGTGGCTGATGCCGCCGATCTCGCAACGAACCACGCCGGAAACGCCGTTTTCCCAGTCCTGTCGAATCTCATCCAGTCTTTCAGACCCCAGGTCAGAACCGGCATTCAGATAAGAAAGGTAGTTTCCGAAAGCACTGCCACTCTCCTG
The DNA here is from genome assembly GCA_947175375.1 of uncultured Clostridiaceae bacterium. Lineage (GTDB taxonomy): Bacteria > Bacillota > Clostridia > Lachnospirales > Lachnospiraceae > Hominiventricola. The sequence goes on from CAMWMT010000314.1 coordinate 2,077, forward strand.
TGTAGATAAAAGCACGCTTCCATCAGTATAAACGACAAGGCACATGGACTCGTCGGAAAATGCATTCACATTCAAAGACGCGACAATATCGGCATTTGAGTAACTGACAGCGATCGCATCGTAGTCAAATCCACGGTAGGTTCCCCTTTCAACAGGGATGGCGAACATTGTGACTGCCTGCCCGGAAGACAAGGTTTCCATGAACATGGAACGCTCCTGTCTATCGAAGAGCGCGTCACCGACACTTTCCAGCTCGAACGGTTCCACCGTACCCTCCGGCGTAAAACCCTGTCCATCAGCGGAAAGAAAGTAAAATCCAGAAAACTTCCAGTATTGCTGTCTACCATTGAGAAACGTTAATACTCCCTCTTCGTCCTCAATCTGGATATGATGTACCCAATCATCAAGATTTCCCCAGTTTTTTTCCAGAAAGGAAACAAAATTATGATTGACCTGGCTATAAACCTCCACGAGATGGTCAGCACAATCCTCATAAATCTTCTGAGCTATATATCGAAAATACATCTGGGCCATCAACGCAACAGAAAGTCCAGCCGCACATAAAACAGCCAAAGCCGCTCCCCGGCGATACCATGATTTCACTGAAATCACTCCCCCTTCACAAGTATTAGAGTAATTCTAAAGATACCACGAATACCCTCAGGATTCAACTGCAAAAGTTTATCATTTCTTGCAGATCCTTGTGGCCAGCCAGACCACCAGATGGAAAACAATGCCATACAGAATCGTGAAAAACCCGATCCGGCATAGCTCATCTCCAATACCTGTATTAATGGCATACTGAATCTGTAATTCAAGCGGAGGATCCTGATAAGGGATTCCGGCTTTCACGACTTCATAATAGGCTCCGATCATAAAAATGATAAAGCCAGCCAATAAAACGGCATAGCTCAGTGTACAGAACATGCGCCTCCATTTTCCGTCCATAAAAATGTCCCTTTCACTTGTTTGTTATAGAACAAATGCGCAGAATTTCATCCGCCTGCTCAAATTCTATTCTCAGATCCTCTCCGAAATGAGCAGTCAACGTATGTCCGTTCCAATCGTATTTTGTATGGTTCCACAGAAGAAATCCTTCCACAAAGATTTTATGGTCAACAGAAAACTGCTGAATGCATTGCATTGTTATCGATATGAATTTATGGATGTCTATCAGTGCAAATACTGCATCCGGGACGCCCGAAAACGCAACGAAGATCGCTCCTCCGGCATGAGGGCCTCTGTAATAACAGTATTTTTCAGCCAGGCCGCAGGTCACAATAGACAGATTATGCCCATGGAATGTATCGTCCAGTGTAAAACTTGCTGTCGTCAGCGGTTCCAGTTTCCAGCGCTCTCCCATTTCTTTTATGTGCCGGGCCAGCCGAATCACATCTTCGGAGAAACCATTAATATTCTCCCATCCACACAACCAGGTATTACTTGAAGATGACTCACTTCCAATAAACTGGACGGGATACTTCTTGCTTCCAAAAGATATGGTTCCTTCTGAAAAATCCACATTCCAATCCTGTCCTTTTATCACGATTTCACCACAGGCCGTCTGTATTGCCATCATTTTCCCCAGACAAGCAGAAAAAACCTGATGCCAGTTTCCGGTATCGATAGCAAGACCGTCTATAAAAGTCTCCTGCTTATGATCGCGTTTTTTCTCTCTTCGAAACAGTTTCATCTGTATATCCTCCTCAATATCCATTTTTCCATGTTACATGAATCAAACATCCTTGTATAGCAAGTAATAATCATATGATAAATTTTCCATCTGCTGTTTATACCAGTAGCTGGCATCATCCAGCGCCTTATTATAGACGATTGGCGCCAGATGATCGCAGAACAATTCCAGGATCTGTTGTTCTTCAATAATTCCGATCTCTTCTCCCCGAACATCCAGGTAGAATGCTTTTATTTCGCTGAGGATCTGTTTCTTCTGTTCATCACTCAGTTTGATGGTCTGGTTCAGGTTCTTTCGTCTCATGATTTCTCCTTTTTCTTATAATTTCACAAGTTTTTTCCCTATTTTCCTGTAAACACCCATAG
>CAMWMT010000315.1 GCA_947175375.1 uncultured Clostridiaceae bacterium
GCAGGAACATTGAACTGGAAAATACGGCAACAGGGATGGCAGCAGTTCAATGGGCAATTGATAAAAATCTGACGCAGCAGGGTTTTACGGCACTGGAAGAAACAATTAAGACTTATCTCTGTGAATCATATGAAATACCAGCAGATGAAAAAGAGGAAAGAGACGGGATTGTTGGACGGACATTAAAATTTATGGCATACCAGCAAACCTGTGAAATAAACAAATCAGATAAGAACAAAGAGACACCGTTGTCCAGAGAAGAATGGAAGAACAAATTGTTGGAAGAATTTCAGAAAGATTCCCAATTTGTAAAACGGAAACAGGAAGAAAAGAAGTTTTATCTGCAGAGGATTGAAGAGATGGTCATGAATCTTTCGAAAGAACTGCTGGATGTATCATCCAGGGTAACAGATCAGCGTAATTCGTTGAATCATTTTGGATTTCAGAAACATCCGGCTGGTTATGACAAGCTTCAGAAAAATCTTGTAAAACTGTATCAGGAGCTGCTGGAAATCATGCAACAGGAAGGTGTGAAATGGTAATGGTGCTTTTTTGTGATTTAAGGATTATTTTCGCACGTTTTCTCCTGCATAAGGCGGATAAAATCCAGTGCATAGGTGGGGAGATAGCTGTCTTCCCGCCAGGCGGCAACATAGTTGACTGGATAACTGCAGTCAGCCAGCACATAGTAATCAAATTCACAGGTTGTCTCAAAATGGCGTAAAAGACCGCCGCTTAAAAAGGCAACTCCATAACCGTTGGAGGCCAGAAGGGCTGCTGCCCGGATGTTGGTGCTTTCCAGAACCTTTCTCGGTATAATATGTTTTTCTTTTAATTCGCGCAGGATATACTGCCCCTGACGCTGTTCGCGGTTTTGCACCAGAAATACTTCATCGGACAGCCATTCCAGCCGAATCTGCGGTACTCTGCTGTTATCCGCAAAAAAAGCTTTCTGCGCAACAGGATGTCCTTTGGGAAGGATGGCGTAAAGCCTGTCCTGTGCAAAAAGCTGGTAGTGCAGCCCGGTCCTGGGTTCAGAAATATTATAAAAGGCCAGGTCAATCTGTCCATTGCGAAGCGCTGTATCCAGCGAATTGCTGGTGTCTTCTGTGATACGGATCTCTACATTTGGATAGAGATGGTGGAATTCCGGCAAAACAGCAGGAAGAGCGAAGCTGCACCGAAAGGGAGGCATTCCTACACGGAGCAGCCCGATATCCGATTTCAGAATGTCAGCCATCTCATGATCCAGTTCCAGCTTGATGGCGAGCAGCCGCTTGGCGTAGGTAAGATAGCGCTGTCCGGCATAAGTCAGTACCATGCGTTTTCCAATCCGTTGAAACAGAGGCAGGCCGGTCTCTGCTTCGAGCCGCTGCAGAAATTTGGAAAGGGTTGGCTGGCTGACATAAAACATTTCTGCGGCACGAGTCAGATTTTCCTGTTGCGCGATCGCGACAAAATATTCCAGTTCCCGAAAATCCATGATGAATCCTCCTCCTATGTCATTGTTATCATAGCATAAATCATGAATAAAAACTATGATTATCATAAAAATGATGAATTTTTTTTATAAATAAATATATGGTAATATAAGAAAGAATATGGTGAATGGTCACAATATGAAAAACAAAAGCTTAGGAGGAAGCGGTATTATGTGGAAAAGGCTGTTTGCAAGTATCCTGATATTTGCAGTGGTAGTGGGGCTGGTATTTACCTACAACGAAAGTACAGGCAGTGACACAGGCAATACGGATGTGATTTCGGAGGCTGTTGTAGTCAGCGCAGATCCAGGTACGGGAAAGGTGACTGCTACAGGAGTCGGGAAAGGTATCGATGGAGACGTCGTGGTAGAAGTGACGGCGGACGCATCTACCATTTATGATGTAGTTGTAACAGAACAGAATGAAACAGAAGGAATCGGCACTGAGGCAGTGAAACAGCTGCCGGGGAATATTGTGGCTGCCAACAGCATTCTGGTGGATGGTATCACAGGGGCTACGGTTACGAGTGACGCGATCAAGGATGGCGTCCGTTCCGCTTTGGAGAGCGCGGGATTTGACGCTTCAGCCTTTGAAGTGGTACAGGAGAAAAGTGTTGTTGCAGAGAAAACTGCTGAAACGCTGGAATGTGATATCGTGATTGTCGGTGCAGGCGGCGCAGGACTTACTGCTGCGGCGCAGGCGGTGGAAAAAGGCGCTGATGTTATCGTTGTGGAAAAGATGCCGATCGTTGGCGGAAACAGCTTAAAAGCGACTGGAGGCATGAACGCTGCGGGTACTGCTTATCAGGCAGCTCTTGATATTACCGACAGCGGCGTGGAAGAATTTATTGAAGATACGATGAATGGCGGCCATCAGGTCAACGATGTGGAGCTGGTCACGACGATGGCGCAGAACAGTTCGGACGCGGTTGACTGGCTGGCTTCCATCGGGGCAGAACTGCCAAAGGTCGCTGCTACCGGCGGAACTGTCCATAAATATCTGCATGAGCCCGAAGACGGCAGTGCAGTGGGCAGCTTCTTGGTCAAGAAATTAAGTGAACAGTGTGAGAGACAGGGAATCAATGTGATGTTGAATACAGAGGCGATCGAACTTTTGATGGACGGTGAAAAGGTCGTGGGAATTCTGGCAAATGACAGTGAGCATGATTATACGATCAATGCAAAAGCTGTGATTCTGGCAACTGGTGGTTTTGGCGCCAATTTTGATATGATGACCCAGTATGACCCATCTCTTGCAAATGCTGTGACGACAAATCATACAGGCGCAACGGGAGACGGCATTAACATGGCAGTGGCTGTCGGTGCAGACACGGTAGATATGGAGCAGATTCAGTTGCATCCGACTGTTTATCAGGAGACAGGTCTTCTGGTTTCCGAAAGCGTGCGCAGTATGGGCGGTATTCTGGTCAATGCAGAGGGAAAACGTTTCTGTAATGATATGAGTACCCGTGACGCGGTATCTGCTGCCGAACTGGAACAGACCGGGGCTTATGCATATATCATTTTCGATCAGCGTATTGTGGATGACCTGGCTTCTTGTGAAAAGTACATAAAGAGCGGACTGACGGTACAGGCTGATACTTATGAGGAACTGGCAGGGCTGATGGAACTGCAAGGAGATGCCGTTCAGAACTTTGTCCAGGCAATGGAGACATGGAACAGCTCTGTTGCGGCAGGGACGGATGCGGAATTTGGCCGTAACAATGGTATGGAGGAGGATCTTTCCACTGCGCCATATTACGCAATTAAGATCGCGCCAGGCATCCATCACACGATGGGCGGTCTGAAGATCAATACCGAGGCTGAAGTTATGAATACAGACGGTAATGCGATCCCCGGACTGTATGCGGCAGGAGAGACCACAGGAGGCGTTCATGGCGGCAATCGTATCGGCGGTAATGCAGTATGTGATTTTGTAGTATTTGGCCGTATTGCAGGTATGAACGCTGCAGAATATGCAGGTGTGAATTAGTAACCTTTGATGTCGGACAGCTGAATAACGGTTAAAAATCTGAAGGTATAAAGTCTTATCAAAGGGTTAAGGCTTTATACCTTTTCTGCCTGATGGAAATTCTTTATTTCCACTGAATATTCTGCATTTATATCTGATGGTTTATCAACTGTGAATTAACTTAATAACTTTGACTCGTGAAGAGTATTGAAGGTGTTGTGAAATATTGCAAAACAACATGAACATTTATCTTGCACTTTTTCTGGATATGTTGTAGAATAAAAACAGACATAAATATGAACAAATTGTAAACATGCACAGTTTTGTTCGAAAAAGTCGAATTTTCAGAATTATCTGACAATTACCCCCTGAAAACGGGTCCGGAAACCATTGATTTTACAAGGTTTTTTAAAGGGTACCGTAGAAATGGAGTAAGCCCGATACAGGGCATTGACACATTTAGTATATCCATGCCATGTATTGCGGTGGACAGGGTAGAAATGGAGTAAGCCCGATACAGGGCATTGACACAGTAGTTGCGCCGATTTCAAAAGGTGTCCAACCCCCGGGGGTAGAAATGGAGTAAGCCCGATACAGGGCATTGACACCAATAATATCATCCGAAATATATTCACAGCCAGCTGTAGAAATGGAGTAAGCCCGATACAGGGCATTGACAC
>CAMWMT010000316.1 GCA_947175375.1 uncultured Clostridiaceae bacterium
TTTCTACACAAAGCGCCCCATACCCCACCTGTGCATTCGGATACTCCCGAAACCCAGGCAGCGCCCTCGCCCCTCTCTGCAAATACGCTTTCACCTTCTCCCCATATAAAAAAGGATCATTTTCATCTGTGATCCCATACTGCATCAACAGCGCCGCTGCCCCAGTCACAAAGGGTGTAGCAAAGGAAGTCCCGGTCTGTCTTACATACCTTCCATCCGGTGCCGCTGTCTCAATATTTACTCCAGGAGCCACCAACGTAGGCTTCTGAAGTCCGGTACCCTCTGCTCCTCTTCCGGAAAAATCCGCATAAGCATCCGTCACTGCATTATAAGCCCCCACCGTAATGACCTGGGAAGCAGTGGACGGAATCGTCAGCGTATCGCTTTCCACAGGACGCAAAAATCTGGTAGCACCTCCGATGGCGGCACTGCTGGGAAACCACATCCGATAGGCACCGTCTACGATCTTCCCCGGCACCAGCCTCACATTCCAGATTCCGGCATCGATATAGTCTCCTGTCGGCAGAAAGTCCACATAGATCTCCTGCTCCACGCTGTAGGGGCTGGGCTCCCCATAATAGACCAGAAGCTCCGTCCTCCCTGCCCGATACCTCTGAGTAGCCGGACGTTCATAGAAAGGTCCCAGCACCGTCCCGTTTGGATGGATCAGGAAAATATCAAACGTATCCACATAATTTTTCCAGATCTGCAGACTGAGTGTAGCTTCATAGGATCCTACTGCAAACTCCACATTCTGGATCTCTCCGGTCTGAAGCCGTCCTCCCGCATGTCCGGCGCTTGCCCCTTCATTTCCGCTGCCCACACAAAATACGGATTTCCAGAGATTGCTGATATCATTCATATAAGTCTCCAGAAGACTCGAACCCGTGTGAGAACCATAGGTATTCCCAAAACTGATATTGATCGCCACGGGCATCCGGTATTCTAACGCTTTTTCAATCACATAGTTGATCCCCATCATCAGCTCCGTCGTCCGCGGAAAGCTGTCCGCCCTGGGATTTCCCAGCTTCACCACAAGTATCTCACTCTCATAGGCGACCCCGTTATTTCCAGCAGCAATGGCGAGAACACCGGTTCCGTGCCCGCTCACATCCCGGCTGACAGGCACCCCATCCGGCTGTACCAGCGCTTCATTTAACTGCTCCCGGGTAAATTCCGTGCCAACGTGATATCCCACAGGCGGAGTACCTTCCACCGTCTGATCCCACAGCGCAAGGATCCTTGTCGTCCCGTCCGGATTCTGGAATTCCGGATGGCGATAATCCACGCCCGAATCCAACATCGCCACCAGAACCCCTCTTCCTGTCAGTCCAAGAGGCGGACGCTGCACCGGCGTCATACAGGAAGCCCGTTTTCCTGTTGTTCTTGCAAAATAAAGCCGTTTTGGTTTCTCAATGTATTCGATCTCCGGAATCCCTGCCAGCCAGCTGATCAGGGATTCGGGAACCACAAGGATGGCATATTCGTTCAAAAGCTCTGTCACCTGAATCCCCGCCGATGCGATCTGCCCCAGGTCCCCGGTGTACTTTACAATCAGTTCCCATGTCCAGTCTTCCCGGTCATATCCGGTATTCAGTACATCAGATTTCTCCCGTTCTTCCTCGGTTGCCTCCAGCGCCAGATTCAGCTGGTTCTCGATCTTCTGATCGTTCATATATTATAATTTTCTCCTGTCACAGAATCACTTCTTTACAGAATATGCCAGGAACCTTCCATTTTTTCAAAACACCCGGATACTTTTTCATAAAGTTCTTCATCCCCATTTTTCTCCAGTAATTGCAGCAGTGCACAAAACCACGTTTCGCACGAATAATGTATCGAATATTTTTCATCATATGCCTGGAAGCTCTTTATACTGTCTTTTTCTGTTTTCTCTAAAAATTTGGAAAAAGCTGCACTCAAATATGCCCTTTTTCTCTCTTCAACGACCTCCTCTGGTTCTCTGCTCCATACAGGAATTGGGCGATGCATGAGCGCCAGGTAGATAAGCTTATCGATCTCTATACTCTCAGCATCAAAAAAGTCCTCCAGATAGATTCTCCCATCTTCCCTTTCCTTTACCGGATCTGGATAATTTTTCAGCCATCTTTTCTTCTCCTCTTCACTTTCTATCAGGTCTTCTGGCTGTTTTATCTGTAATTTAACCTTGTTCAGACAACATTTTTTATACTTCTTTCCGCTCCCACAGGGGCAGGGATCATTTCTTCCCACTTTGGGCAAGGTTCTGGTTTTTTGTCCATTATTTATCTTGCTCGATTTTTGTATCAGCTTTTCCAAGTCTTTTTTCTCCGGCTTTTTCTGAGGCGGTTCTTCTGTCTCAAACATTGCCCATCCCCGCAGCATGTCTGCTGCATTAATTGGTGATCTGCAGATCCGGCTTCTATCATATCGAAATATCTGATCCACACAATTTTCATACTGCCCTATTGCAAATTCGTCCACCCAATGCTTTTCGTAAAGGCATCTGATCTCTGACAGCATTTCTACAAAATGACATTCACAGATTGCCTCCACCAGACCTGTATAAATATAATCACCGATATTACGCTCTTCATTTACGATCTGTCTGATAAAATCCTGCCATTCTTCTTTTTTCAAATCCCCATCCAGATAAAGCTGACCCATTACATCCAGCATACCTGCCCTCGCATAATCGTCAATGTCCGGATTTCTGATTGCCGCCTTCAGCAATTCTATATCGCCGTTACAGGTGTTGTATAGAATATCTGGCAGTGTTGAAGTGATCGCATCTCCAATCAGCTGATCCAAAGTCTCGCCCGAAAGCGATATCAGTTCCATGATCTTCGGAAAGCATTCCCTCTCCTGAAACTGTCCCAGTAAATGCAATGCATAAAAGTGCAGTTGATAGTCTTCGTCCAGATCCTCCCCTTCAGCAGCTGCTTTTTCAATTGCTTTTATCAGAAAAGGAATCGCTTCCTCTTTATTTTCACTTATAATACGGAATGGTTCTTCCGGAAATTTTTTACTCCTGTATGTGATCTCATCGATCGCTTTCTGTACCTGTTGTTTCATCTTTCATACTCCTTCATCTTTTTCCAGTTCCGGATCTGCCATAAACTGATCCGGATAGATCTCGCTTCCTTCATAACCACAGACACCCATCCGTGGGGAATTACACAGATCCATCAGCATCTCCTCCCCACATTCATGATCTTTTGCACAATCCTCACACAGCAGTCCATACCCCTCATAAATGCACTCAGCGCAAATACAGACCGCCGGTTTTTTTCCACACTCATCACACATATATACATGCGGATTATTTCTGGACAGAATGGTCAGTTTCTCTTTCCCCTGACGGCCAGTCCTGCTATTGACTACTGTGATCATCAGCTCTGTCGCCGATCCAAAATCGTACTCATAATCAATCGTCATTCCTTTTTCCAGCACGGTTTTCAGCTTGCAATTCATGCTTTTAACAGGTTCCCCCCAGAATGGATCATTTACAGGCATGCTTTCATACCGGATGCCTCCGATCTCAAATGCACTCAGATGCCCGCAGCACTCCAGCCAGATATCTCTCAGAAAAGAATCCAGGTCTTTTAATGTGGCGGTGTCGCGTATTTCAATAAACAACCAGTGCTCCCGGTGGTACTTGGGATAGATCGCCAGTTCAAAGTATCCGCACTGTCTGCCTTTTGTTTCACCGGCAAGCTTTTCCTTCCTCTTTTCGCAGAATGGGAGATGTTTGTTCATATAACTCATGGTATATTCTTTTCCGCAGTATTTACACTTTCCTTTTATCCTTTTTGCCATTGCTTATCCTTTCTTGTGATGCTGAAGTCTGCCCATTTTTCAAATGGCTCCATCAGCTACCTTTGTTCAACAGATACAGTATATCAGAAGGAATCCCGCTGATGCTCGTGTAGGTCATCAACTTCCGCTTCGCTCCAGTTGATGACATTATATCACATCTGGTATGTGTTGATAAGTTTTCTGCCTATATGAAAAATATCAGGCATAGAGCTGTTTATACTCTTCGCCTGACACTTTATTCAAATATCTTTTGATTATTCTTACATTTTCAGTCTGGATTCTCTGTCAGTTCTACACGCTTAATTCCTTTACAGCTGTATAATATACATA
>CAMWMT010000317.1 GCA_947175375.1 uncultured Clostridiaceae bacterium
CTTCCCGATTGCATCTTCCGCCCGCCTGCAGGATACTGTCCAGCCCGGTCAGTTCCCGAAATACGGTATGTACATCGATATCTACACCCGCTTCAATCAAAGATGTTGACAAGATTATGATCCTTCGGTCTTCCGGAACATCCCTGCCCTCTGGAAATTCTTCTTCCAATCTCTGTAACTCTTCCCGAATTTCTCTCAATACACGTTTCCGATCAAGCGGTGTCATATAGGTAGAAAGATGATATTTCCTGCCTCTGCAAATTCCGAAAAGTCTCCTCGCAGATGCCCTTCGATTCACGATCAGAAGGCTGGATGGACACTTTCTGGCTTTTTGCAAAAGCATTTCCTCCTGCAGTTCTCCCAGATACAGGTAGCGACATTTTCTGAATTCAGAAAATAATGTGGTATCCCTAATCAAATGAACAATGGAACTGTCTGGTAACGCATAGCGTTCCATTAATCCAGCAAAATTCGGCATGGTTGCTGTCAAAAATACCGCTTCACTGTTCAGGTATTTCGTAATATATGCGATCGCCCGTAAGCAAGGCTGGAGATACTCCACCGGCATCAGATGTGCTTCATCAAAAACAAGGACACTGTCTGCCATATTATGCAATTTACGCAACTTTCCCCTCTTATTGGCATAAATAGACTCAAAAAACTGTACCGCAGTTGTAATGATAAACGGTGCATCCCAGTTTTCTGACGCTCGTTTTGCCGCCTGACGATAATCCTCACTATAATTCTCGCTTTCATAAGAAAATGTAGACTGATGCCTCAGAATCTCTGCACTGTCTCCAAACAATTCCTCCAATACTTCTGCTGTCTGGTCTATGATACTGTTATAGGGAATAATATAGATAATGCGCTTTTTCTCACTTCGAACTGCCCGTTCCAGAGCAAATTTTACGCTGCACAAAGTCTTGCCACTTCCTGTCGGCATATTCATCAGATACACCTCTGCCTCCAGTTCCGTCTTTTCAAAAACCTGTTTCTGAAGAAGGGCTCGACATTTCTGTAACTCCGTTTTACACACAAAAGAATCCAACCGTTCATTTACCTTCTCTAAACAAAGATCAAAATCCGCCTTCAGATTCTCATACTTATCACTGTCACAAAATGCCGCTGTGTCCAGAGAATCCGCATCCGTCAGACAGGAAAAACAATATCTGACCAGAAAGGCAAACTTATCAATCATCAATGCCTGATTCCGCTCGCAATCCCTTATCAAAAACTGTGCCAAGGCATGCCTGTCAGGCTGACGCAACGACAGTTCTTCCTGATAAATACTGTAGTCCTCTGTCGTTCTCTTCAGTCTCCCACACAGTGTATACATATCTGGTGTATCATTACAGAACCCGCCATCCGGAATACCTGAATGATGACCTGCAATACAATATTCCATAAGCAGTCCCATTGCATCCGAATATTGTTTTCTTGCTTCCAAAGCTCCGCAGACGGAATGTTCCACCTGAATCTTCTCTCCGTCAATCCTACGTTGAAAAGATGGCTGAAATTTTCCTATGTCATGTAGCAGACCCATCACATACAGAACATCTTCCAGCGGAGAAACCGCAAATTCTGCACATAAACGCGCAGTGTTTTCACAATGTTCTTTTACTGTCTGAATCTCACCTGTTTTTTCATTGATATGCGCTTTATATACCCTTCCCATTCCGTCTCCTCTTTACCTCTCCTTTGCTTAATAATACCACATATCTCGTCCAAGCGCACCACAAATCATATCTTTATCCTGCCAATGTACTTCGTATTAAGTAATGAGAGCCGGCAAAATACCTACAACCGGCTCTCACTCTTCTTGTGGATACGGAACTGAGCAAAGACATCAATCCTGAAATTGTTTTTCGGGAATTTCCCGAAACCAAGAGTTTAAAAGAATCTGTAAGCTTACACAATCAACCCTCGTGCCCTCGCCCACACATTATACAGCTCCGTCCAGTGTTCTATAGGGAAGATACACACCAGACAGAACATTACAGCGCCTGCCATAACACAGAGACGCACTGCCTGAAACTCTTTTTTCTGACGGGCAAGGATACAGACGAACACCAGTCCCATCCACAGCATAAAGATCAGCGGCAAGATCCGATAGACGGTCAGCCCATAGACACTGATATACATTCCCATCTTGCTGACTGCCGTCACCAGAAGGAGCAAGGTAAGCACGGACAGCAGCGTGATCAAAAAACCAAGCCCTTTATGCCCTCTCCTGTCTGTCCTGGAGCAGGAGCCAGACAGACCTGTAAAGATCAGATTCCATACTCCAACCTGGCACAGTTCAAAAAATCCTCGTCTTGCATATTCCGAATACGTAAAGCCCTCCGGAATCCTTCCGGTAAATGCAGAAAACAGATAGTTTCCCTGAAGACCGATAAACAAACCATAAACCAGGCAAATGACGATAAGCACCGTACAGACTGTCGTGTCCGGAATCTTTCGGATATGTTTTCCGGTTTCCAAAAGTTTCTGCTCCTGGAACTGGTCAGTATTTCTTCCATGAACCCCGCCAAAGACCAGACCGAACAGATACAGGGAGACCGGGACTGCAAAAAGCATACGGACAAAAGTAACAAGCAAATGGTCACTGACAGTATTTGCCAGATCTCCCAGCAGATGCTGAAATCCTGCATCCGCACTGGACAAAAGCGGCAGGATGATCACCAGAACTGGTATGACAAGCACAAACCCCAGAAGAACGGATTCGGTCTTTCCAGATACCTTCTTTTGTCCTTCTTTCGGTTCCGTATTATGAAAGAGCACCCGAACCTGACATCCGAAATTGCAGAACGGAACCACTGCCAAAGCATCCCATCCGTCGAAAAAGATCCACTGAGAAGTCTGTCCGCCTTTTAAAAGTCTCCCGGATGCTGACAGAGTCCAGTAAGCCGCCACTGCCATAAGCGCCAGAAACTGCAAAATATCCAGGACACTCCAAAATGCATACGGGATCGCCATTGCGAGCATCACAGCCAGCCAAAACCAGCTCTCCTTTGACGGGCGGATTTCTTTTCCCCACAGATAGATCAGTACCACTGCCGCATAAAATACTGTAAATATACTAAGATTTTTCTCAAAGTCATAGCTGGAACACATCCAGATAAATCCATATCCCACCAGCAGATAGACCACTGCCATCAGCCGATCCACCAGTTCACATTTTGGGAAAACGGGTGTATTGATTTCCACTAAACTGGGCCTGTCGCCCTCCTGATACTGTTCGTTCATAATAACTCTCCTATTTAAGTTCCACATCTGATTCCACATATTCCAGAATATCTCCCGGCTGGCAGTCAAGCGCCCTGCAGATGCTGTCCAAGGTACTCAGCTTGATCGCCTTTGCCTTTCCATTTTTTAAAACAGAGATATTCGCCATCGTGATACCAACCCGTTCGGAAAGCTCCGTGACACTCATCTTCCGCTTTGCCAGCATCACGTCAATATTGATGATGATCGCCATACTCATGCCCTCCTATATGGTCAGTTCCTGTTCTTCCTGTATCTCACTGGCTTTCTGTACCAGATGGGACAACGCTGCACAGAGAACGACCAGCGTCACAGAGATGAAGATTGCCAAAAGTACCGGAAAGATCAGCCATGCAGCTCCCTGATACCATCCTGCCAGAAAGAACCACACCAGAAACCCAGCATAGAGCACTGCGTCTATAAGCATATACTGGCTCATCCTCTTAAGTCTTCCTGCATTCTCTCTGGAAAAGGACTGATCTTTACGGATGCTTTCACAGATTCCCCAGAAGTGTACTAGACACATTAGTGCCGGAACCGCACTCAGCCAGATCAAACCACATGTTCCCCGGTAGCCTCCTTCTCCTGCTGTATCTATAAGAGGCTCCCGCAGAACCAGCGGCAGGAACCAGAACACAAAAGCAGCCAGCAGCACTCCCACTCCTATTGTTATCATTTTCAGATATCCCGACATCTCTGTCTGTTTCATGACATTTACCTCCATCTGTATCTGTTCTTGTTTCATCATATCCCTGTTTATTATAAATGTCAATATATTTTTATTGATTTACGATAAATTATTATTGTAAACATGAGTTGCAGAAAAATGTAGCCCCGGCTGTATGATAAGCAGCGCTGTGTGG
>CAMWMT010000318.1 GCA_947175375.1 uncultured Clostridiaceae bacterium
GATAAACAGATTTATGAGAACCGAGTCTTTGACAGCAAAGGAGTGGCAGATCCGGATGTGGAGATTCATTTTGGACCAAATATCAAGGATTGGCCGGCTATGAGCGCCCTTCCGCAGTATATGATCCTGAAGGTCGTATCTGAGATTCATGATCCGGTGACAACGACGGATGAGCTGATTCCGTCCGGTGAGACCTCGTCCTATCGTTCCAATCCTCTGGGACTGGCAGAGTTTACGCTGTCCAGAAAGGATCCGGAATATGTAGGAAAGGCAAAAGCGATTCAGGCAGCGCAGAAGGCTGTGGAAGCCGGGGATTGTCCGGTGGAGGCAGTTCCAGAGCTGAAGCCGGTATTTAAGGCGATTCATACATTATATCCGGATGTGGACAGGACGAATGTGGGCGTCGGCAGTACCATCTTTGCAGTGAAACCGGGTGATGGTTCCGCCCGTGAACAGGCAGCATCCTGCCAGAAGGTCCTGGGCGGCTGGGCAAATATCGCGAACGGATATGCGACCAAACGCTATCATTCCAACCTGATCAACTGGGGTATGCTCCCGTTCCTGATCGATGACGGAGAGCTTCCGTTTACGAATGGAGATTTCCTGTTTATCCCAGATATCACGGAAGTGGTAAAAACAGGTGCTACAGAGGTAAAGGCTTATGTGGTAAAGGATGGACTGAAGGAATTCACGCTGAAGCTGGGCGAGATGACCAGTGATGAACGGGAGATTATACTGAAGGGATGCCTGATTAATTATAATCGTGTATAGATGCCAAAGGGCGGAATCCGGGCGGCGGATTTGGATTTCATATTTTTGGTAATTATATTCGGTGATCATTTGTTTTGGGCTGTTACATAGAGCCGCTTATCCTTGTGATGTTTCCTGAGGATAAGCGGCTTTTGTTCTGACGGGAGCGAAAGTATGACAGGAGAAATTGATTTTCGGGAATATACAGGGACGTTTGCGGTGAAGGATGGAATTACTTACCGGGAGACGGCATACTGGAAAGATTCGGCTCTATTCGATATTCACGATGTGGATAAGAAAACGGAGCTGATCCGGGTGGATAAAAAGGTGCTACAGGAACGGTTTACGACATTTGCAGATTGTGATGATCGGGGAATCCGGTATCGGATTCACAGAATCCGGAAGGGAAAGGGATACTTTTCGCCGATCAACGGACTGGCGAGGGTTTACTGCAGGCCGGTACGGGAGTTGAATGAGATCTGGCTTTGGAAAAACAGCGGAGAGGGGCGGATTGAAAAGGTATCCATTTATAAGAGGGCAGGGCTGGATATTTTGCCCAGTGAAAAGAAGTTTTGCGTGGAGGAAATGAGTAACAGGGACTTGATGATCTGTTATGACGATGAACTACTCGGTCTTACGGATACTCAGCACAGGCTGAGAGAACTGTATGGATCCAGAATACAGTTTGAAAAGCCCTTTCCGTGTATCACAGATGTATATATCCAGCCCATACAGATCGATCAGGAAGAATTTGTGCTGTCAGATGATCTTGCATATGGGCTGATTACCATATCTCCAAAGTCATCAGACGGTAATCAAGTGATTCGTGAAATTTGTGAATATTTTAATAATATAAAATAATTTTCAGAAAAGTATTGACAAAAGAGAAAAAATATTGTAATATGAATTCATCAACAAGAAAGAGACACATAAAATCTCTGGAATGGAGGAAAGGTCCAATGGGAAGATAAGTTTTTAATCATTATTTAAGATGATCAGGAACCTGGCAGAGAGACCGGAAGAGATCTGACGAGAAAGGATGAAACGGACTCGCAAAGCAGGAAAGAATTAGTCTTAAAGGTGAGCAGGGTAAAACAGAACAGAGGATCAGTATCATCTGGCAGTGTCCGGAAATAATCTTTGAAAGGAGATAATAAAGGTGAAACTTCAGATTGACAGGTGACGAGCCATTCGATTCGTAATATGATCGGATGGCTCTTTTTCGGTGTATAATAAAGAAAAACAGGCAGAATGCCTGGTAAATCAGGCAAATATGGGCAACAATTGATAAGAGGGGATTTCTGTGGTAAAATCAAAAATGGATTTTGTGTATTAAAGGATGAAGGGAGATGATATCGTGGCAGAGCTTGTGATGACAGATCAGGATATCGTGAAAATAAAAAAAGAAGTAGTGGATTCTGTAAACAGACTTATGGGAGGAGATCTTACAGAGGTGATTTTGTATGGTTCCTGCGCACGCGGTGATTATACAGCAGATTCGGATATAGATATTGCATTGCTTACAAAATGTGGACGTATGGAAGTAAAAAAATATGATGATGGTCTGGACATGATTGCGACTCATCTGGCAATGAAGTATTTTGTTGTAGTCAATTTTGTATGTCTGCCATATGAGGAATACATGAAAAAAAAGGTATGGTATGCTTACTTTCAAAATATAGAAACGGAAGGCGAGGTGCTTTATGCATAAGGAGTATGCTTGTATTCTTGCGGAAGTAAGGGTGGAGAGAGCAGAGGAATTGCTTTTGGAAGCACAGACTTTATTGGAAAGAGGTTCTTATAAGTCGGCAAATAATAGAGCGTTTTATGCAATAGAGAAAAGTATAAAGGGTTTGTTGGCCATAGCCGGGATTGAAGTACAGACTCATAACGGAAGTTTAAAACAGTTCAATTTTGAGTTTATTTATAAGGGGGATGGCACTTTCACTCAGGAAGACTATCAGATAGCAGCAAAAGCAGAGAGGATCCGAAATGCATCTGATTATGATGATTTTTATATCGCAGACAAAGAGGAGACGAAGCAACAGGTGAAAAATGCAGAATATATGGTAAGAAAAATAAGAAGATACATCTCTGAGTTTTCATGTGTTTCTGAGGGGCAGCGAAAAGATGATTGATATTTATTACATAGAGGATGACAGGGACATAGCTTGGTCTGTGCAGGCATACCTGAGTCAGCGTGGCTGCCAGGTATCCGTATTTCGTACCGCTGCGGAGGCAAAGGAGGCGCTTACACGCAGGCGTCCGGGACTGGCGCTGGTGGACTGGAACCTGCCGGATGGTGATGGTAATGTTCTGTGTCAATGGATTCGTGAGCGGTGGCGGGAACTTCCGGTGATTTTTCTTACAGTCCGCGGGGATTCTCGTGACATCGTGTCCGGTTTTCAGAATGGTGCGGACGATTATGTGGTAAAGCCCTTTGAGCTGGAGGTACTTTACTCCCGCATTCTGGCACTGCTTCGAAGGACCGGGGATGTATCCGGACAGTATCTGTCCTGTGATGATATCTCGCTGGATCAGAACCGGATGCAGGTCTGCTGCGGTCAGGAGGAGATCAGTCTCAGTGCATTGGAATATGAGCTGCTTTTGTGTCTGCTCCGCCAGAAAGGACGAACCGTCACGAGAGGGCAGCTGCTGGAACGGATCTGGGACAGGAACGGCAGCTATGTAAATGATAATACGCTTACGGTGACCATGAAGCGTTTGCGGGAGAAGCTGCATCAGCCGGCGTGCCTGAAGACGATTAGAAGCATCGGTTATCGGATGGAGGATACAAAATGAGAGGGAGAAAAGACGGGATCGCCCTGATGTGCCTGGTACTGGCATTTGGGCTGTTTACAGCATCAGTTACAGCCGTGATCCTGAAAAACAGTTACAGCCGCGGGAGCTTTCAGGTGCTGGGTGCGGTCTGTGAGGAGATCATCGAGAGAGAACCGGAGACGGAGCAGGCGGTAGTATCTGTATTAAAGGCGTACAGCCTGGGACACACCGTATTTTTGGAGGACAGCAGGATTCTGGCATATGGCTATGAACCTGCTGATTTTTTTCAGACAGATATGATTTATACAGAAGTCCTGGCGGTCTGTGGGGTTCTGGCAGGCGGAATTTTGTTTTTGGCTGCTGTTTTTCTGAGAGACAAAAGGGAGAAAGCCCGGATTCAGGAGCTGACGGATTATGTGGAACAGGTAAACCGGGGGCGGGGCGGAATTCTTCCTCAAAGGAGAGAAGATGCATTCTCGAAACTACAGGATGCAATCTGCAAGACCGTGACAGAACTGCATCAGACCAGAGATGCTGCCGTGAAGACGAGAGATTATTTTGCAGAAAATCTGGGGAATATCGCTC
>CAMWMT010000319.1 GCA_947175375.1 uncultured Clostridiaceae bacterium
AATCCTAATATCTTTAATTGAAATATTTTGGTTGTCATTAACATAATCAACAAAGTCATCTCTATTTTGCAAAATTTTTTCGAAATTAAAACATTCCAATAAATAATTAGCCGCAATATTCTCTAAATCATTCTTATCTATAGTCTTTGTCTCAATATTCTTTCCCAAGATTAAAGCTGAATACTGATCAACCTTTTTTTTATTATAATATATCAGATTTTCAAACATTTATATCACCTCAATCTGTAAATTTGTATTTGAATTGCAAACGCTAAATATTTTGTTCCATTTTTATTCTCTTAATCTCATCAACAGAAAGGCCAACAAATTCAGCAATCTTTTCCAGTGTTATTGTTCCGTCTTCCAGCATTTTCTTTGCCACACTTATCATGCCTTCCTTTAACGTCTGATTTCTCATATCTTCCATAGCCCTACACATGATTTCGATTCCCTCCTTGCTCTCTTTAAAAAATCTCACCCTGTCTGCCAACACTCCATAGTATATATCCTTTGCATCTGTACATGAAAAGTCATGCATTAACTTTCCGACTGGCGTATCTCCACGGTAAGCACCGTTTACATACAGTATATGTGAACCGTCTTCAAATTTCTCTCCTGTTCCTGAAAAACAACGCTCAATTGGATAGAGCGGCAATCCTTTTCCCATAACGTCATTTTCCGTGATAAAAATCACCCACGTTTCCGGCAGCCTGTCAAAATCCTCGCCTTTTTTCAAAAGGTTTGCATCCATCATACTACTGTTATACCTTGCCCTTTTTCACCCTGCCCCTTTATCAGAACGCTGTACCTCCACATTCAGTTTTGCCCCTGTATCATCTGTTGCCAGGATATCCAGCCTCACGGAACGATTCAGCAGATTTTCCACAAATACCTGTGTTCGAACATCCAGCACTTTTAAATCTGACTTCTCCAACACAATCTGCAACACCAGTTCCATGCACGCCGTATCCCCTTCAAAGCACTTCGTAAGGAAATCATCATCAAGCAGGCGAAAGCCTCTAAGCCTCTGTAAATCTTCTTGATGTTTTTGATCTATCTGTTCCGTTACAGTCAATCTTCCACCTGCTTTCTTTTCCGTTTTCATGTCTTCATACTACCATTAAACTAGACAAAATTCAATCGCAAAAGCACTATAAACATGGTACAAGGATTAACATACATAACCTTCAAACAGTTTTGCCATTGCCACATACATTCTTTCTAAAATCAATACACAAGTGGAGCGATTTCCGGCATCAGTACAGTCTTAAACTCATCAATCATCTGCTTTCTGAACTTGAATTTAGGTAAGGCGTCTTCATGTTCTTCCTTATAGACTGCATAGTCTGCACTGTCCTTTAATTTATTTTCATTTGCCAGCTCGCCGTCTCTGAAATTGAATGCTTCGTACTTGACATCTTCAAAACCAAGATACCATTTTTCAGCATATTTACGGATCTCAGCATCAATAACAGCGTAACGCATCTGGTTAATGATAACGGAGATATCCTGCCCCATGAATCTTTTTTTATCTTTTCCAATCTCATCCACAACCTGCATAAGCAAAGCGCTTAATCTGGGATTGTCACTCGCAAATTCTTCTATAATTTCCTTAAGGGTCTTTATTCTGATCTCAAATTCAGCGTCGTCATAATCGTTTTCTGACGGATCTAATGAATCCACAAATTCCTGCAGTAATTCTACAATATACTCATAATCGATCTTTAGTCTGCTGTAAGCTACCAGATCATAATCATCCCATACCGGTTCTTCTTCGGGATTCGGATCATTGTCCGGATTCTTCAGTTCTTCCATTACATTTTTATACATCGCAGCATAGTCTTCGTACTCGTTTTCAGAAAACCCAAACTTATCAAGCACCTGCGGTTCATATACCGAAAATGATTTCAGATGCGCAAGATCATGATCCAAGGCTCTGAAAAGATGAATAAATGCCTTCTTTTGTTTTCGGGACAGACCCGCTATGTCTTCAGGAGTCTGTGCCAGATTGCGGATACTTTTCAAGGAAATGGAAAAAGATGTTTTTACATCATCCCAGTCCTCCGCAATAGGATTGCCGCTGCCACCACGCGAATACAGCCTGAGCGCTTCATTAATCGCTTCTTTATACTCTTTTGGAGCTTGAAATGTTACTATCTGCCCATACTGTTTGTTCGTGTCAAACAGCCTGTTGGTACGGGAAAACGCCTGAATGATATTCTGCGGAGCCATTGGCTTTCGATCCATATACAAGACAGAAAGACATGGTGCATCAAACCCGGTTAAAAGCCTGTCAACAACAATGACCAGATCAAGCTGCTGGCTCCGATCCAGATATTTTTTCTCTTTTCTTGCCAGCCGGTCATTGAGATTACTGTTGTAAGCATCTATGGCGTCTATTTTATAGTTGCTCCCAAACATCTTATTATAATCTTTTAATGATTGTTTCATCTTATCCTGATTGACAGCGGAGGATTCTTCGTTTTCCGACAGTGAATAAGTTATGGCAAACTTCGGAAAATCTGGCAGAGCCTTATGCATGTCCTCGTTAATCTTTAGTTCATCATCGCCATCTTTCACTTTCTTCAGTAACTCATAATACTTCTGTGCTCTTGCAATCGAGTTTGTCGTCAATATCGCTTCATAGGTTTTTCCCCTGCCGTTTTTCATGCCAAATTTGTCATAGGACTGATTCAGGATAACATTCAGGACTTTCCTCATGTACTCTTCCGTTTCATACACTCTTTCGGCATCATCGGCTCTTAAATCTTTCGCTCCAAGATTCTCGACCATGAATCCCAAAACAGCCTCATCATGGATGGCCTCTTTAATGGTATAACTATGCAGGCATTCCCCATATAGCTGCTCTGTGGTCTGAGGCAGATCACCTTTCTGTTCATAGCTGTTTTCATCAAAAATAGGAGTTCCCGTGAAACCATACCATAAGGAGTTAGCGAAAAAACGCTCCAGATCTCTTTTTGTCTGAGGCGTTACAGCCCTGTGGCATTCGTCCACGACAAAAGCAACCTTGAGTGATTTAATCTTATCGTACCGTCTGGTTCCTTCCTTTAGCCGTCGATTGACCATAATCTGCATTTTCTGCCTGGTAGTTACAATCATCTGGCGGTTGTCATCTGACATCTTTTTTATAAGAGAATCAACATATTCCGTATCATCCACATCAATCGTATCATTATCCGCATAGGACTGGAAATCCATCTTCGTCTGCAGATCAAGATCTTTTCTGTCAATGAGAAATACTGTTTTCTCGATTGACGGAATATCCATCAGCAGATTTCTTGTGGCCTTATAGGAAGTCATGGTTTTCCCGGAACCTGTTGTATGCCAGATAAATCCGGATCTGCCCTGTTTTGAAGCTGCTCTCATCGCTTCTATTGCATGAATCTGATATGGACGCAGTATCAAAAGTTTCTTTTTATCATTATCCAGAACCATATATTTGGTAACCATCTCATGGGCTTCTGGTATCTTAAGGACTGCTTTGGCAAAATCTATGTAATCGCAGACAGGATGATTTTCCTTATCAAGCCATCCTGTAATAAACTTTTTGTTTAACTCCGTATCCCTTGCAGCAGAAAAATACTTTGTATCAACAGCATTGCTTACTACAAACATCTGCACATTTGAAAAAATGCCGCGGAATTTACCCTCTGCAATGTATTTTTTTATCTGACGGTATCCATCCATATACGAATGTTCCTTATTTTTCAGTTCAATATGAATGAATGGAATACCGTTGATGAGGAGCGTTACATCAAAACGCCGGTTCCTGTCACCTTCTGTCTCCTCAGACTTAAAGGCCTGATATTGATTGATCACCTCATATACGCTTGAACCGCCGGCCACATGCTCATGATTCATCACTACAAGATGTAATGTTTCATTCCCACGCTGGACATGGACATATACTTTACCGTTTTCTCCAACCAGCCATTTCCCGGCATCGTAGAAAGTCGCATGAGATAGATCATTCTTAATCTTTGCAAACTCGGAATCACTGAGAGGAATATCGTTTAGTTTCGCCTTGTTATTCTGTTCCAAAATATATTTAAAATTATTCCATAATTGTTCTTCCGTCCTGATATCGGG
>CAMWMT010000320.1 GCA_947175375.1 uncultured Clostridiaceae bacterium
CTCCCAGGTGCTCCGGCTTGTGGCTGTCGCTTCCAAGGGTGATGATCCTTCCTCCCAGTTCCTGATATAGCTGCAGGATCTCTTTGGAAGGCGTCATATCGGAAAGCCCGTACCGGTGGCTGGAGGTATTTACTTCGATTCCTTTTCCGTCCCCTATGACTTTTTTTAGAATCTTTTCCACATAAGGCTTTACGTTCTCGAAGGGATAGATCCCTGCCTCATCATACCGCACGATCAAATCCAGATGCCCGATCACGCTGTAATTCTGATAATGGTTCACCAAATCCAGAAGTTCCTGATAGTAGCGCTCATTATACTCCTGCTGCGTTCTTCCCCTCTGAAAATCCTGAGTCCAGAACTCTTTATCCTCCACCTGATGGACGGACAAGATAATAAAATCAAAAGGATATCTGTTATACAACGACTCGTACCTTGGGATTGTATGCATCTGCATCCCAAATTCCATCCCCATCCGGATCTTGATCTGATCCCCATACTGCTCCTGCATCCGACGAATCCGTTCCACATACCTGGGATAATCTACATTGGCTATAGGTTCCCCGTCACGGTATTCAATCTCTTTCCCACTATCCCAGTCAACTTTCACTCCATAATCCACATGATCCGTGAAACAGATCTCATCCAGCCCCATCCGTATGGCATCCTTTACCACATCCTCCATAGGGTAGACGGAATCATCACTGAATTCTGTATGTACGTGATAATCTACAAGCATTTTAATTCCTGCCTTTCCTGTTTATCTCCATGTAGAAAAGGGCCTGGAATACCTGTACTTCTCTTTCAGGCAGAAGACAGGACAGACCCGCTTTTTATTCCTGATTCATCCTTCCGTATCGTTTCGTGACTGCCAGGATTTCTTCTTTTAATTCCTCCGTGAGGTCTCCCTCTGTAAGCCGCCACTTCCAGTTCTTCCCCAGAGTGGACGGCTGGTTCATGCGGCATCTATTATCAAGTCCCATATAATCCTGCATAGGAATGATGCACATAGTAGAACAGCTGCGCATCACCAGCGCGATAAAGGACTTGTACAGCTCCTCTTCCGGCGTATGCTGGTCGCACAGATAATCCCGCGCCATCTGGCGTTCTTCCTTCGTGATGCTTTTAAACCATCCGGCTATGGTCTCATTGTCATGGGTTCCTGTATAGGCAACACTGTTCTCCACATAGTTGTGGGGAAAATAATCTCTGGCTGAACCGGAATCCCTGGAATCAAAAGCAAATTCCAGTACCTTCATCCCTGGAAAGCCGCTCTCAAGAACCATCTCCCTTACCGAATCCGTCACATATCCCAAATCTTCCGCGATCACCTGATGCCATCCCAGACGCTCTTCCATGCAGCGGAACAGGTCGATGCCCGGACCTTTCTCCCAGTGTCCGTCAACAGCTGTCTCTGCCCCATAAGGGATAGAAAAATATTCATCAAATCCGCGGAAATGGTCGATCCGAACCACATCATACAGCTGGAAACTGTACCACATCCGGGACATCCACCAGTCATAACCGGTACTCTTATGGTAATCCCACCGGTAAAGCGGATTCCCCCAGAGCTGTCCTGTTGCGGAAAACCCATCCGGCGGGCATCCCGCCACTGCTGTTGGCACATTTTTCTCATCCAGCTGGAACAGCTCCGGATGCGCCCAGGTATCCGCGCTGTCCATTGCCACATAGATCGGGATATCCCCTATGATCTGGACTCCGTTTTCATTGGCATAAGCTTTCAGCTTTTTCCACTGGCTGAAAAACTTATACTGTAGATACTGCTGGAATTCGATCTCATAATACAGTTCCCTGCGATAATAATCCATGGCATTTTCCCACCGAAGTCGGATATCCTCTGCCCATTCAGTCCAGGGCACACCGCCAAAACGATCCTTAACTGCCATAAACAGGGCGTAATCTGCAAGCCACCAGCGGTTCTCCTCTACAAAATGCGCATAATCCGGGTCCTCACTGATATGGCTGCGCTCATAAGCTTTGTGAAGAAGCGGATAACGGCTTTTATAAATCTTTTCATAATCAATGTCATCTGTTATCTTTCCAAAATCCGCGCTTTCACATTCCGCTTCCGTCAGGACTCCTTCCTCCACCAGCTCTTCCAGGCTGATAAAATAAGGATTTCCCGCAAAAGTAGAAAAAGACTGGTATGGTGAATCTCCATAACTGGTAGGGCCAAGCGGCAGAATCTGCCAGTAAGTCTGTCCTGCTTCCTTCAGCCAGTCCACAAAATCATATGCGCTTCTGGAAAAACACCCGATGCCGTAACGGGAAGGCAGGCTGGTGACAGGAAGCAATATTCCCGCTGTTCTGTTCATGATACTCTATCCCCTTTCATCTGGAATATATGGTTTTTATTTTATCATGTACAGACAGGAGAATCAAGAAAACGTTGCGCCCGACGCTGCCAGCAAAGAGAAACCATGGAATCGCAACTGCAATTCCATGGCTTCCCTGTCAAGTATTTGTTCGGATCCCCCGCATCGCCTGAAAGCTTCCGTACAGGTCCAGCAGTCCAAAACCCCAGATTTCATTCGGATAACTGTACGTTCCCGGCCTTCTGGCTCCCCGAATCAGGAACCGCTGGATAGCAGCGCCATCCATGGTCGGCACATTACCTTGCACGATCCCAATTTTTGTCAAGTAGCAAATCATATATTTTTTAATTTTTTCATAGCAGGTCGACATTCTTCGAGTGATATCTCCCCATATTAGAATGCACATGTTCAGGTATTGCTATGTTTTTGCCTCTCTGATGTTATATTATAGCAAATTCTTCCATTTCACTTCAATATGCTCTTCATCATAAACCACAATCCGCTCCAAGAAACGGTCTGCAATCTCTGGTGTCAGCCTTAGAAAACTCTGATTTAATACAAATTCGCAGAGGTCCGTTTCCCCCATGCAAAGATTCTGTTCTAAAACCGCTATTCGTTCGTCCAGCTCCTTCTGCATGCTTTCGTATTTTCCCACCTCCTTCTGTAGATTTTTTCTTTTTTCCATATATTCCTCTCTGGTCTCTTTTTGAAGCGCATATGCTTCATATACTTTCATCTGTTCTTTCTGTATCAGCTCCAGACTGACAGTGATACTGTCTCTCCGTTTCCTTACCTTTTTAAGTTCCTTCTCCGTCCTGTTCTTTATCTCCACATAGATACGCTGTCTGTCTATCTGTCTGCCTGCTTCCTCCTGCATCCGAAACAGAATATATTGTTCCATAAATTGCACATTCACATGACCGACACAGCTTTCCTGCTTTGTCACATATCTGCTCCCGCAGTAAAAATATGGATTTCTAGTACGTTCTATTTTCAAAGATTTATGGCAGCATCCACATTCCATTTTCCCTGTCAGCGGATGCCGCTCATACCTGATCGCTTTTCTGCTTCCTCTGGTCTTCTGGATTGCCTCAAACGTTTCCCGGTCGATAATTGCCTCATGGTGGTTCCTGAACACCTTCCATTCGCTCCTGGGCTTTAGTCTCGACCTGCCGCTGACTTCTGGTGTTTCATATTTACTATACACCATATCTCCTGCATAAGTGGCATCCCGGAGCATATGACAGATCGTAGAAGCATTCCATGCAAAACTCTGACCCTTTGGTCTCCTTGTTGCTGCTCCCCGTTCTATTTTATACTCGATCGGAGTTCTTATGCCTTCCATATGGAACTGCTGTGCAATCTTATAGGAAGATATCCCTTCCATTGTCATCTGAAATATCCTTTTTACAACCGCAGCTTCCTCTTCAACAATTAGAAGAGCATGCCTGTTTTTCGGATCTTTACGATATCCGAAGATGCAGCTTCCGTTCGCATAAATTCCTTTTTCTTTTTTTATGGTCAATGCCGACTTTACTTTTTCAGATATATCCTTGCAATACAGATCATTGATCAAATATTTGAATGAGAGATCCATTCCTGCAATATCACCTTTATGATGATCGCTGTCATATCCATCATTGACTGCAATAAACCGAATCCCGGCAAATGGAAATATCTGCTCCAGATACGAACCAGTTTCAATATAATCTCTGGAAAATCTTGACAGATCTTTAACAACAATGCACTGTATCTTCC
>CAMWMT010000321.1 GCA_947175375.1 uncultured Clostridiaceae bacterium
ATCATCACAGGCGGTCTGATCCTGGGATTTCGAAACTGTATCGACAGTCTGTATTTATTTGAAAACGGAACAAAGACTTTATGTGATATCAGCCAGTTCTGGACAGGGATTGACAGCTTTTTATGGCTGATCGGTGAAGCGGTCTTCCATATGCTGCCGGTGGGAATCTGCTGGTCTGTTACAAAGAAGATGGGTACAACACAGATGCTTGGGATCGTCCTTGGCCTGACACTGGTATCCGGACAGCTTCTGAATGCCTATGCGGTAGCCGGAACCGCAGCAGCGGACATACCGGCCTGGAATTTCGGGTATTTCACAGTAAACATGATCGGATATCAGGCACAGGTCATTCCGGCAATCCTGGCGGCGTTTACTCTGGTCTGGCTGGAACGATTCTTCCGTAAGATCACGCCGCAGGTAGTGTCCATGATCGTGGTTCCGTTCTGCAGCCTGGTACTGGCAGTCATGGCAGCACATTTTGTACTGGGTCCTGTCGGCTGGAAGGTCGGCTCTGCCATCTCCGCAGTCGTTTATGCAGGTATCACCGGTTCTTTCAAGGTTCTTTTCGGAGCGCTTTTTGGTTTTGTATATGCGCCATTGGTCATTACCGGGCTTCATCATATGTCAAATGCCATTGACCTTCAGTTGATCGCGGATTATGGCGGGACCATGCTGTGGCCGATGATCGCCCTGTCAAATATCGCACAGGGATCTGCGGTCCTTGGAATGGTCATGCTCCAGAGAAAAGATGCAGAGGCACAGGAAGTGAATGTACCGGCATGTATCTCCTGTTATCTGGGAGTTACAGAACCTGCAATTTTTGGTGTGAATTTAAAACATGTTTTCCCGTTTGTATGCGGAATGATCGGTTCTGCCTGCGCAGCGATCGTATGTGTGGCTATGGGAACAACGGCGAATGCGATAGGTGTCGGAGGGCTCCCGGGTATCCTGTCCATCCGTCCGGATTCCATGGGAAGCTTCGCGATCTGCATGGTGATCGCAGTGGTAATCCCGTTTGTACTGACTACGATTGTGGGAAAGAAAAAGCTGGCATCGGATACGAAGAGTGAAGAGCCGACGGCAAAAGCTGATGCTTCTACAGAGGGAAATAAAGAAAAAGGTAAAAAAGAGCTGAAAGCATTTTTGACTGGTAAGGTGATCCCGCTGAAAGAAGTAGGCGACGGAGTTTTTTCTGAAGGAATCATGGGAGACGGGCTTGCGATCGTCCCTGAAAACGATACGCTGTATGCACCGACAGATGCAACCGTGAGCGTACTGATGCAGGATTCCAGACATGCCTGCGGTCTGACACTGGACAATGGAACAGAGATTCTTCTTCACGTTGGAATCGATACCGTTGATATGCAGGGAGACGGCTTCGAGTATCTGGTATCAGAAGGACAGCAGGTTTCAGCAGGAACGCCGTTGCTCCATTTTAACAGAGAGAAAATCAAAGCAGCAGGACATCCGGATACCACCGTGTGTATTATCACAGAGCCAGGCAGTGCAGAGAATATTCAGTTCTTTACAGATACAGAATGCAAAGCAAATGAAACAGTTGTAATAACATTGGAATAAGAGGCAGACATGGCAGATTTTAAAAGCAGTACAATTTATCAGGTTTATCCAAAATCCTTCTATGACAGCAATGGAGACGGAATCGGAGACATCCGGGGAATCATCGAAAAGCTGGATTACATAAGAAGCCTGGGAGTGGATTATATCTGGAGCACGCCGTTCTTTGTATCTCCTCTGAATGATAATGGATATGATGTGGAGGATTACAGGAAGATCCACCCGCTCTTTGGAACGATGGCAGATGTGGAAGAACTGATCGCGGAAGCAGGGAAACGTGGTATGGGGCTTATGTTTGACATGGTATTTAACCATACGTCGACACATCATGAGTGGTTTCAGAAGGCGCTCTTGGGAGATCCGGAATATATGGACTATTATATCTTTAAGGATGGTGGGGCAGATACGCCCCCCACAAACTGGCAGTCGAAGTTTGGGGGCTCCGCATGGGAGTATGTGCCGTCTCTGAAAAAATGGTACCTGCATTTGTTTGATGTGACACAGGCAGACCTGAACTGGGAGAATCCCAGGGTAAGGGAAGAACTGAAGGATGTGATCCGGTTCTGGAAGGACAAGGGGGTGAAAGGGTTTCGCTTTGATGTGGTCAATCTGATCTCGAAGCCAGAAGTATACGAGGATGATACACAGGGAGACGGTAAAAGATTTTATTCTGACGGTCCCCATATCCATGAATATCTGAAAGAACTGGTTGCAGACACCGGTATCGGGGATATGGTCACAGTAGGAGAGATGTCTGCTACAAACCTGGAGAACTGTCTGCGTTATTCCAATCCGGATGAAAAGGAACTGTCCATGTGTTTTAACTTCCATCACCTGAAAGTGGATTATAAGGATGGCAAGAAATGGGAACTGATGAAGCCCGATTATCAGGAACTGAAAAAACTGTTTGAAACATGGCAGACAGAGATGCAGAAGCAGAATGGATGGAACGCCGTGTTTTGGTGCAACCATGACCAGCCCCGTATCGTGTCACGGATGGGAGATGAGGAAAAATACTGGAAAGAGTCGGCCAAGATGCTTGCGACCTGTGTTCATATGCTCAGAGGGACCCCATATATCTTCCAGGGAGAAGAACTGGGAATGACGAATACCGGGTATTCCAATATCAGTGAGTACCGGGATGTGGAAAGCATTAACTATTACCATATTCTACTGGAGGAGGGAAAGACACAGGAAGAGGCGCTGGAAGTCCTGGGGCAGCGTTCCAGAGACAACAGTAGATCCCCCATGCAGTGGGATGCCGGGACATACGCGGGATTCTCAGAAAGCAAACCGTGGATCG
The DNA here is from genome assembly GCA_947175375.1 of uncultured Clostridiaceae bacterium. GTDB lineage: Bacteria > Bacillota > Clostridia > Lachnospirales > Lachnospiraceae > Hominiventricola. Next base: position 2,879 of record CAMWMT010000321.1, read on the forward strand.
GGATACCGGACAATCACAGCTATATCAATGTCACCATGGAGGAACAGGATCCGGATTCCATTCTGAATTATTACCGGAAACTGATACAGTTAAGAAAACAGTATGCCGTTATTCAGGAAGGTGCGATTGAATTCTTGTATCAGGAGCAACAGGAAGTGTTTGGATATAAGCGATTGTTGGGAGGACAGGAACTGTTGGTCGTAAATAACCTTACCGGTCAGGAAGTGGTATTGCAGACTCCTGTGGACTGTGGAGGCTGTGAGTGCCTGATCGGGAATTATCAAAAAGAAGTATCCGGGGACTGGCTGGAAACGTTGCAGTCATATGAGAGTGTGGTACTGCTTAAAAAGAATCTGCAATAGACAGAACTGAAAAACTTCGGTATCAAGTAGTTGGTGGGGTGTGCTGTTCATTCTGGAAGAATGTGGACGTGCAGCCCACTGGTTGTTTTGTGAAATCAGATGAAAAGGATATGTGTATGTGATTGGGACCAACGTGACACAAAGGGAATTTGCGGGCTCCTGTCGCCCGAAAAGGCGGCGGTGCCGGCAGAGCAGTATGAGACGGTCAGCAATTAAGGAGGAAACGAAATGGCATTCTTGAATAAATCGCAAGGCTGAACGGTTTGAACATGCCAAAGACTTGTGGACATGATGTCCGCAAATTGAAAAGTCTTTGAAGGAACGGTTGGATAACGGCATGCTTTCGCTGACGGCTTGGTTTGGGAAAGGAAGGGGTGCTGATGTTCCGGAAGGAAGACATAGAGAAGTTGGATAAGTCCTACTTTAACATTAACTTAGCGGAGAATTATGATGTGACAACCCGGTTTAAAAATACGGGGCATATCTGGTATATTCATAACCCGGAATATCCGAGGAAAAGTGAATACATCATTTTCCATAAACATAAGGCATCCTATCTGTATCATCAGCATGACAGAGCCAGGAACCTACGGCAAGCAGTGAAGAGTATCAAAGGGCATGATGTGTTTCAGATGAATGGGAGAAGAAACATTTGACAGATATCCAAGACATTATATAGTCTAAATTAATGGAAAGTAAAAATAATGCAAGTTATAGAGTGATTTGATAAAAAAATTCTATAGCTTGTTTGTTTTCATTTTGTAGTGTTATAAGTTTGGATTAAAAATAAACTTGCATATGCCTCTTTTTAAGTTATAATAAAT
>CAMWMT010000322.1 GCA_947175375.1 uncultured Clostridiaceae bacterium
CTTTTCCATGTATCGAAATCCGCAACCAGCTTCGCTCCCGGCCTCTGCATGTATACCATGAGGATATTGTCAAATTCATAGCGGTAGAGCTGCCCCGTAAGCCTGCATATGCTTTTCCATGCCCGTCCGTTTCCGGTCACTTCATCGATCGCAGCATCATACAGCTTTGATGTTTTTGTATCTGCGCTCATTCGTCATACCTCCAGTATTGCTTCCCTGATATCCCTGCCATCTATCTCGTCCCCAAGGCAGTCCCATCCTTCATATTTCTGCCTTGCAAACAGTTCTATCCGTGGAAGGTTCCCACACAGCTCCACAATCCGCTCCCGTATCTCATCAGGCTTCTTGCTGTGTTCCATGATCCGTGCATCGCACACCTGCGGAACTGATTTCGATGCCCTCTTTGGTCTGCCCTTTGTTCCAAGAATACAGATTTCCGAATTGGAGCGTGTCCAGAAGCCGAGTCCCATAAAGAACGTATCAGCTTTTTTATTCCGTTTTACCCAGTTGAACCCACATGTTTTATAGGTAAAACCCCATGATTCCACGACAGAGATCCCTTCCAGCAGGCAGGGGAAAGTAATCCATAAAAAAAGGATACAGTCGTCAGCAGCTATTTTTTCAACAGGCAATAACCGTATTTCCTCAATATTCATTGTATGATAATGGTTTTCTGCGCTGCTCCCTTCTCCCTTTTTGGAATACACTTTATACTGCCACGGGGGATCAGCATAAATGATGTTATATTTCTTTCCCAATAAGCCTATGCCCCCTGCACCCTGATCCGTGTGGAGAACAGCCTGTATTCTTCCTTATCCATCTCCACGGTAAAGGAAATGCCATTTCCCCGGCGCTCTGCCCTGTTCCCCGCTTTCTTTATCTTCTTTGTCAGCCGCAGAAGCACAAAGTTTTCTTTGGAAAGTTCCATGCACTCTTTGAAATCCAGCTCTTTTGCCTCAAGCTGCCCCTGTCTTTCCTGTATTTCTTCCGCAAGCCTTATCCCGACTGCTCTTTTATCTGCAATGTCTATGGTCACTTCTGCTTTTGTCCTGCCGGAGCGTTCCCATTCCCTGTGCAGCAGCTTTACCAGATGTTCCATGTTTTTAACGGCTTCTTTTTCTGCTATTTTTTCCATATGATCTCCCCCTCATCAGCGTGATTGTCCCGATAAATTTTTCTGGTCTTCTTTTGCATGGCGCATCCTGTCATACACTCCCCTGTCAAGCATGACCTGGAACACTTCCGGATCGTCCGTTCCAAAAACCTCTTCCAGATTGTCCTTTGCCGCCTTTCTTACACGCATGGCAAGCCCTTCTTTCTGCTCCACATTCCTGTGCATCCAGAAATCCTTCCGTATCTTATCGCGCAGGTCTGAAAGGTTCTCCACCCTGGCAGGCGTTCCGTACTCCTGTTTCAGAATGTCAAAATCAATCCCTGTAATGTCTGTGCCAAAATAGATGCCATGATCCCATTCTACGCCCGTCACTATACTGTCGTCGTCGGGACGTTCCCCTTCCGGGTATCGCTCATAAAACCGTACGCCTTTCCCTGCGATGATCTGGCCGTCCACCAGACTCATTAACAGCAGATTGTGGGGACTTAGCGCCGCAAGGACATAGTAATCATTACCATTCATGTTATGCAGCACCTCCCCGGCATGAAAATCATGCTCCACACGTTCATGGTGCAGGTAAGGGAACCGAAGATATCCATCCGTCTTCATATTGTACATCCGCAGGACATCAAAACAGTCTCTGGAGCAGCGTCCTTCGTTAAAAGACCATACTCCTTCATTAAAATGTCCCATGAGGAAGCCCCGAAGCTGCGCTTCCCCGGTGCAGAACGCCGCACGGATGCTCCTGTCTTCTGCAACATACAGATCGCTCCAGTCTGTTTTTCCTTTTTTTGTTTCATATAATGTACCTATGGCGCCAGCCATATCCTCCGCATGATCTCCCCACAATGACAGTGCCGTTTGCATATAGTCCGCCAGGTTCAGCAAAAAGTTGATCTCCTTCCCCTCCCGGTTCTCCGACACCATGATCACATCTTCTAATTTCATGTATTCCTCCTTTTATACGCAAAAAAGCGGCCCTTATCGGCACCGCCCTGTCTCCATACCGAACTGGAACAGGGAAAGCTGTACATTCTCCTGTACCTGATCCGGCTCTTTTTTCTTCTCATCTATTATTTCCATCATTTTTGTAGCACATCGGGCAAATGACTCAAGATACCCCTCCGGTCTTCCTGCATGACGGCGCATGGTGATCAGATCCCCGTTTTTTATGGCTTTCGCAAGCCCGGAAGCATACCCAAGCACGTTATTCAGGCTGATCTGCTTCGCTTCCTTCTCTGTCAGCATATCCCGGTTCGCAAGCAGATAGCGGAAACCGGGATCAGAAATATAACACTCCAGTGCCTGTACCGCACCGTCCTTTATCTCTCCTGCCCTTGCCATATAGTTCTGGCTCACTTCCGGCGGCAGCTCCCGGTAGAATATTTCCGGATATTTCTCATGATCCATACCATACTCTTCCAGCATCTTCCCTTTATAATACATGATGTGATTCCTTTCAAGATTCATGTTTGTGCCGTCCGCATAAAAGGGATCGCTGCCGCCATATTCCTTCAGATATTCCCACCTCGCAAATGCTTTTGCAAGTTCTTCTGCAAGGTCTTCTTTTTTTTCCTTTTTTGCCATTATGCACCGCCTATCTTGGTCTTCCTATGAGCACAATGGAAGAACGTCCGTACACTGGCCTGTATACTACCCCCAGCCGTGCATTTGCCGCCTCCACCAGTTTTCCGTTCCCCGCATAGATTGCCACATGGGTGATGTTCATGAAGCGTCCGTTCCTGTCATAACTGTAAAATATCAGGTCTCCCGGCTGCATTTCATCATAGCTCACAAGCAGGTTATTCTCATAGCAGAACTGCCCCTCACTTGCTGCTGTATTAGACCCTTCGTACATGATGCTCACCCCTGCGCTGCGCCATGCATAGTAGGCAAGTGAACTGCAGTCATAGTAATCTCCGCTGTCACGATGTGCCTGGCTGTACGGATAACCCACCTTTGACAGTGCAAACGCCACCACCTTCCTTCCATTTTCATCCGAAATATCGTCCACGATCGCCTGATACTGGTCGGGTGAGATCCCTTCTCCCGGATCGCCGCCTCCGCCGGTATAACCGAGCATTGCAAGATACTCCGGCTTCATGAGTTCGGCAAGCACTTCCTGCTGCTTTGCATTGAACCCATAGACGGAAACCATGTCATAGCATGATTTCAGTTTCACATTGACTTCTTTGACCGTCGTTCTTGTCGTGTCGCCGTCATCGTCGGTGTCTGTATCGGTTCTGCTGGTAATGGTATAGCTGCACATATCGTTAAAGACAGCTTTCAGGTTCTGCTTTGCCTTATCCGTCATATCCGTTGCCGTATCGCCATCCCCGTACTTTACCATGTAGACCATGAGTATGTCGCAGAAATTGTCCGGTATGCCGGACCCTTCAAAACCCACATAGATCTTTTCGCTTTTGTCATATCCGGCATGGTTCCTGACTTCCTCATTGACCTCATTATTAAATTCCGACACATACGCCGAGAGGACTTCCTGTATGGTCTCTCCCGATGATATGGACGGGAAGAAGATGGCAAACGGAGAATTATAAATGACCGTTATGATAACAATGACCGGAAGGGCAACAAGAGCCACGATTGCGGACAGTGCCAGCAGAAACAGCCCCACATACCGCACGATATACTTTGCCATCATGGAAAAGCGCATCATTGCGATATCTTTTAGGGCTTTCCCGATATTGTCCTGGTTCTCTTCCTGCCGAAGCTTTGCCACAAACAGATTGATCATGCGGATTCTTGTGAAGTTTTTTGCATCACGCCTGTCCATAACGCCCCGGTCAGTCTCTCCTGCCGCGATCCCGGCAACCATGCTGCCTGTGCCCGACGTAACTTTCCGTGTTTCTTTCGCCCCTTTTATTCTTGTCTCCCGGAATCTTTCTCTTCCTGTCTCTCTTGCCGTTTCTTTTGCTGAAGCCGGTACG
>CAMWMT010000323.1 GCA_947175375.1 uncultured Clostridiaceae bacterium
GCAGGGAAAGTACCGTTAGCAGGATATCCATTACCGTTCAGCAATGTGGCCACAAAGCTTTCTTTGTCGATGCCCATGGCAATGGCCTTACGGACTGCAGGATCGGAGCAGACAGACGACGGATCAAAATTCATCTTACAGAAGAAACACCGGGATGTTGAAATCTGTGAGAAAGTGAAATTATCATTTTCGAACAGAGGATAGCTTTCGTAAGCCATACCGTAGGCAGCCTGTATCTCACCGGACTGGAGCGCATTGGCCAGCGTATTTCCATCGCTGATCGAACGAATGGTGATCTCGTCGATTTTGGGAGTCCCATTCCAGTAATCTTCATTTTTCACAAGAGTCAGATGGTCATCTGTCTGGCAGTCAACCGCAATATATGGTCCGGTTCCGGCAACGATACCACCATCAAATCCTGCGTCAACATCGATGATACATCCATAAGGATCGCCGAGATAATTCAGAAGCGCGGGCTTTGGTTCCGAAGTTTTTATGGTCAGTACCTGACCGTCCGCTTCCAGGGACGCGATCTTAAGGTCACTCTGCGCACGGTCATGGACCTCCAGAAGATGCTCCAGACACTGCTTTACGGATTCCGCGTCCATATGACGCCCGCTGGAGAAATTCACATTGTCCTGAAGAGTAATCTTCCATGTCAGTTCGTCTGTGTTCTCCCAGGACTTCGCAAGCCAGGGCAAAAGCTCCATGTCATCCGAGTACTTGATCAGAGTCTCACCAACTCCGTAACGGATACAGGCCCAGCCGGCATAGGCACTGTGCGGATTCACGTCCGCTTCCTCATTGGAAGTGTTAAAGCTGGTATCGCCAATGACCAGAGTCTTTTTTCCTGCGGAAGTATCCGCGCCTGCATCCCCGGTACTTTCAGCAGTTCCTGCACTTCCTGCAGAATCTGATGGCGCGGAACTGCTGCCGCATCCGGACAGCACACCTGTGCACAGGCACAGACTGAGTGCAATAGCAATTATCTTTTTCATATTTCTGATTCTCTCTTTCTGTTTATTTTTTGCTGCATTAAAAATGCATGATTTATTATAAAATGCAGTCAATAAGATTCTTTGTATACGCTTCTCTGGGATGGCGAACCACCTCATCGGGAACGCCTTCCTCCACAATCTTACCATGGTACATGACAAGGACTCTGTCACAGAAATTCTGGACCAGCGCAATATCATGGCAGATAAAAAGATAAGACATATTCCTTTCTTCCTTCAGCTTTGTCAGCAGTTCAAGAATGTCCTTCTGAACGGTTACGTCAAGAGCCGAGGTCGCCTCATCAAGGATCAGAAGCTTCGGACCGATCGCGATCGCGCGCGCGATAGCAGCACGCTGACATTGTCCGCCGCTGACCTCATGGGGGTAACGCTTTGCGAATTCCTTTTCCAGTCCGCACAGTCCCAGTAAATCTTCCGCCTGCAGCATAGCCTCCTTTTTTCCGGCGCCATGGTTGATAAGGCTCTCCGCTATTCCGTCTCCCAGGGTACGCCGGGGATCAAAGCTGTCGGAAGGAGTCTGGAAGACCATCTGCATCTTGCGGTAAATCTTCTTCATCTGCCGTCCTCTATAATGAGTAATGTCTTCCCCATCCAGCGTGATCGTGCCGGAAGTCACATCCAGAAGCCTCGTCACCATATTAACTACCGTAGTCTTCCCGCTTCCGCTCTCACCGATGATCGCGAGCTTTTCACCCGGGAACATGGAAAAACTGACATCATCTACCGCGGTATATGCCTCACGGCCCTGGGAATGGAACGTCTTTGTCAGATGTTCTGCTTTTAATAATGGTTCCACGCGTCTCACCTCCGAAGCTTCAGTACCGCAGAAAGAAGTTTTTTTGTATACTCTGACTGCGGGTCCGCAAGAATCTCTTTTGTGTTCCCGTACTCCATGGCCTCGCCCTTATGCAGAACGATCATCTTGTCAGCCATCGCGCCTATCACTCCCAGATTATGAGTGACCAGAAGAATGGTCGTGCCAAATGTTTCACGTACCATAAGCATCTCTTCGACTACCTGCTTCTGAACGGAAACATCCAGAGCGGAGGTGGGTTCATCCGCCATAAGTATTTTCGGATTCAGCAGCATAGCCGCGGCAATACCGACGCGCTGCTGCATCCCTCCGGAAAGCTCGAACGGATAGCTGTCCAGTATCCTTTTGGGATCCTGGAAGCCAAATTTTGCCAGAAGAGCCTGCGCCCTTTCCTCAAACTCCTGCTTTGATATTTTCTCATGCTCTGTCATAAATTCGTAAAGCTGCGCTCTTACGGTACGGATGGGGCAGAAGGAACTGCCTGCCATCTGAAAGATCATACCGATCTGTGCACCGCAGATTTTCCGCATCTCCTTCGGCGGCACATCCGGCAGGTCAAGTCCCTTGTACCAGATGTCGCCCCTTGTCACAAGCCCGTCCCTGCCCAGCAGGCCCATGGCCGCCTTGATCAAAGTCGACTTTCCGCTCCCGCTTTCGCCGACAATGCCAAGTATCTCGCCCTCTGCGGCGGAAAAACTGACGTCATGTACGGCAAGCCTGCCATTGTAGCTGATATCTACCTGATCATATCGAATGATTTCTGCCATTTTGTCTACCTCCCATTACGCGGGTCAAGCCAGTCGCGGACGGTATCTCCCAACAGGTTAAAGACCATCACCGATACGAAGATCGCGAAGCCGGGAGCCAGTGTGACCCACGGATGGGTCGTCAGCAGATTTCTGGTATCGCTCATCATACTTCCCCATTCCGCCACCGGAGGCTTGGCGCCCAGACCCAGGAAAGAAAGTCCTGCCAGCTCCATCATCATTGTACCAATATCCAACATGGCCGTAACGAGAATGGGACCGAAGATATTGGGAAGGATATGTCGGTATATGAGTTTCCAGGTACTGCATCCGGACAATCTCGCAGCCCTGAGATACACAGTCTCCTTCTGTGCCAGCGTCTGGCTCCTGGCTACGCGGGCATATTTGGGCCAGCTGATCGCTGCCAGGGCAATGATCGCGTTCTGTACGCCGCCGCCCAGAACTGCCGCCACTGCCAAGGCAAATACCAGTCCCGGAAATGCAAGGAACATATCGGATATCCGCATAAGCACCGCATCCACCCGCTTACCGCTCCATGCACATACAACGCCTACGGCTGTTCCAAATACCGTGATAAAAGCGACCAGTAAAAGGGTCGAATAAATACTGGTCTTACTGCCTACAATAACGCGGGACAGCATGTCCCGTCCGAACCGATCCGTCCCAAAGGGATGTGCCAGAGAGCAGGGTGCCTTCGCATTGCTGAGATCCTGCAGATAAGGATCATACGGACATAAATATTCGCTGAAATATGAACCGACAATCAGAAGCAGCGCCAGAACACCAAAAATGATGAGGCGGGTCTTCAGATGATTTTTATGCAGATTCTGAATTCTTACGGTTGGTTCTTTCATCCTCTTGTCACCCCCAGACGAATCCGCGGATCAAGCCGGTGATACAATAAGTCCGTAACCAGATTGACCAGTACATAGATGATTGCCATCCATACAACATACGCCTGAATGATGGGATAATCACGCATGGAGATCGCGTCCACCGCAAGCTTGCCAACGCCGTCCCACATAAAAATACTTTCAATGATCGCAGTACCGCCCAGAAGACTTCCAATCGAAAGCGCCAGCAGGGTAATAATGGTCAGCATGGAAGCCTTCACCACATTTTTCCAAAGGATCACGTTATCCCGCACGCCTCTTGCCTTTGCCCCCATCACATAATCTTTATTCAGTTCTTCCAGTACGGTCGCCCGGACCTGCCGCATATATTTTGCCGACATGGATATGGCAAGGGTCAGAGTCGGCATGAGTGCGCTCCTGATATCCACCCCTTCCGAAATGACCGGGAGCCACCCCAGCTTGATACTGAGTATCTGCATAAGAAGCATCGCGACAAAAAAGTTCGGCAGCGCGTTCCCTATAAAACTGCAGAAACGCAGGAGCAGATCCATGAATCCGTCATGCTTTACCGCGGCAAAAATACCGAGCGGTACGGAGA
>CAMWMT010000324.1 GCA_947175375.1 uncultured Clostridiaceae bacterium
TCAGTTCGGGACTTTGAAGCTGATTCTGATCGTGGTGTTTTTCTGGCTTGCCGGACCGGTGTCCTCCCATATGATCAGCAAGCTGGAGGTTCTTATCAATGAAGACTTGAAAAAAGAATGTGAGGTGCCGGAAGATGGAAGTTTTTAAGATCATACTTTTGGTATTTCTGGTCATCTGCGCGATCGCGGCCAGCCTGATCAGGAATCCGCTGCTTTCGGTCATTGTTTTTATGTCCTATAGCCTGATCATGTCCATCATCTGGTTCCTTCTGGAATCTCCGGATCTGGCAATCACGGAAGCAGCGGTGGGAGCGGGAGTCAGCAGTATCCTGTTCTTTGTCACACTGCGCAAACTCAAGGCACTTTCGGAGGGAGAAGAGTATGAGCAGAATAAGGGATGATTATGAAAAAAGCCTGTGGAACCGTTTGGTCCGCTGGGTGAATGGGGAGACGGATCCCCTTGAAGGAAAGATGGAGATGAAGCCGCTCCGGGAGACGGAAGTTGTCGGCGAATCCAAATATAATCCGGACAGTCTGGATAAAGAAAAGATCAGACAGTATCTGGAGGATACGAAGAAAAACAAAGGGATGCAGGTCTTTCAGATGTTTTACAGCCTGATGTCAGTGGCACTCTGCCTGCTGCTGATCGCGGCTCTTCTTCTGGCAGTATCATGGCTTCCGGTGATCGGGAACCCGGATGGACCGAATAATAATGAAGTGTCTGCCAGATATATTGAGAAAGGAATGGAGGAGTCGGGCGCGGTCAATATGGTCACGAACATGATCTTAAGTTATCGCGGCTTTGATACGTTCGGAGAGACCTGTGTGCTGTTTATTGCAGCTACTTGTGTGATCGTGCTGCTTCAGAAGAAGGAAGAAACGATCGAAAAGGAAAGTGAGACGGACTGGAAGTATGAACCGCGGCCGGACGCGATCCTTCAGAAAATGACTAAAGTCCTGGTTCCGGTTATCTTTCTGTATGGATTCTACATCATACTGAATGGGCACCTGTCCCCGGGAGGAGGTTTTTCCGGAGGCGCAGTCATAGGCGCCGGGCTGATCCTGTATGTGACGACTTTTGGATTTCATAAAACGCAGCGGTTTTTTAATGAGAAGACATATGAAGTGGTCAAGGTGGGGGCGCTTTCTCTCTACAGTGTGACCATGATCTATTATTTTTACACTGGAGCGAACATGATCAAAAACGTGATTCCCCTAGGAACGCCGGGGGATATCTTAAGCAGCGGTATGATCCTTCCGATCAACATCTTTGTGGGACTGGAAGTGGCATGTACCATGTATGCGTTTTTTGCGTTGTTCCGAAGAGGAGGGATGTAGGATGGGACCGAATCTCTGGGCGAATGTGGACGAGATCGCGGCTGTGATCCTGTTCGGAGTCGGATTTACGACATTGCTTCTTCATAAAAATATGATCAAAAAGATCATCGGGCTGAACATCATGGATACGGCGGTCTATCTGTTCCTTGCTGCCATGGGTTATGTAGAGGGTCGGGATGCCCCGATCGTAAAAAACGGGATTCTGGACGCGCAGGCTTATATCAATCCGATTCCCAGCGGCCTGGTGCTGACGGGTATCGTAGTATCGGTCAGTGTTACAGCATTGATGTTGTCGCTGACAATCCGTCTTTATCGAAAATATCATTCGCTGGATCTGGATGAGATCCTGATCCGAATGCAGCAGGAGGAGCTAAGATGAATTTTGTACAGAATTTTCCATGCTTTTCCATTGTGCTGTGCATGGTCGCGGGAATCCTTTCCACACCCATGAAGGGAAAGGCTGCAAAAAGAATGACACTTACTGTTGTGACGCTTGTGACACTAATGTCTCTGGCGACACTACTCTATGTCCTGTCCACAGGGGAGAGTTTTATTTACACTATGGGAAAATATCCAGCGCCTTGGGGGAATGAGATCCGTGCAGGGGCATTGGAAGCCTTGCTGGCGACCATGTTTGCGCTGGTTATGCTTTGCTCCCTTCTGGGGGGGATGGATCACATCTTCCGGACCGTGGACGAGGAGAAGATCAACCTATATTTTATCCTGACGGACCTGCTGTTAAGCTCGCTGCTGGCGATCATCTATACGAACGACCTGTTTACCGGTTATGTATTTGTGGAGATCAATACGATCGCCGCCTGCGGTATGATCATGATCCGAAGGAGTGGGCGTTCTCTGATTGCAGCTACCCGATATATGGTCATGAGCCTGATCGGCTCCGGACTGTTTCTGATAGGACTTGCCATGCTCTATGATATTACCGGCCATCTGCTGATGGAAAGTGCGCATGATGCCATGGTGCGGCTGGTGGAAGCAGGAGAATATCAGATTCCCCTGTTGGTCGTTATTAGTGTGATCACGGTAGGGCTGGCAATTAAGAGCGGGCTGTATCCGTTCCATTCCTGGATGCCGGATGCCTATGGATATTCCACCATATCCAGCAGTTCGATCCTGTCCGGCCTGGTATCCAAGAGTTATATCATTCTGCTCATCAAGATCTTTTACCGGGTCATTGGATTTGATATCATCATTCGGAGCAAGATCGTCAATGTGTTGTTTGTATTCGGATTGATCGGTATGGTCATGGGTTCCGTAAGTGCGATTATGGCAAAGGATGTCTACCGGATGATCGCCTATTCTTCGATCGCGCAGATCGGATATGTGTATATGGGGATCGGGCTTGCGACGGAAGCCGGGATGGTGGCGGCAGTCTTTCATATCCTGACCCATGCAATCACAAAACCTCTGCTGTTTCTGGCGGCTAAAGGACTGAGTGACGCATCGGGACACAAGAAGAACTTTTCCGCGCTGCAGGGATCGGCATTTCGGAATCCGCTGGCAGGGACGGCTTTTCTGGTGGGAAGCCTTTCCATGGTGGGAATCCCGATGCTTGCCGGGTTTATCTCAAAGCTCTTGTTTGCAACGGCAGCTCTGGGTGCCAGCTCCAGTAAAGTGCTGGTGACACTGGTCGTACTGGCAGTCAGCACCATACTAAATGCACTTTATTTCCTTCATACGGTGGTCCGGATCTATACTCCGACCGGTGCACCGGAAGAATTTCAGAATGTACATGTGCGGATGTCCACAGGGGCAGCAGCGGCTGTATCCTGTCTGATCCTTTTAAATTTTGTCATGGGACTGATGTCCCAGCCGCTCACTGATCTGATCCTGTCAGGGATCGGCATGTTTTCATAGGCAGGAGGGAGATGAAAAAGATGGTAGTTTGTTTACTTGGGGCAGCGATCCTGTTACCGATTCTTGCGGGACTGTTCCTGCTTTTTTTCCAGGACAGAATCAAAAACCGGAGAATGAAATGCATCGGGATCTTTCTGGTTATGGCAGTAACCTCTGCACTGGCAGTGAAGCTGATGTTCGTGGGGGATTATGAGATCGTACTCTGGAGCCTGACAGACACGCTGGATATTCTGGCGCGTATGGATAATTTGACCAGGTTGTTTGCCGGGATGACAGTGGCAGCATGGACACTGTGTGGTGTATTTGCTTTTGAATATATGAAGCATGAGGAACATGAGGACCGGTATTTTGGATTTTACCTGATCGTCATGGGCGTTCTGATCGCACTGGACCATGCGGGAAATCTGGTCACTTTATATCTATTTTTTGAGTTGATGACATTGACATCTCTGCCGCTTGTCCTGCATAACTTGAGCCATGAGGCAGTGATGGCAGGTTTGAAATACCTGTTTTACTCGGTGGCGGGCGCATTTATGGCGCTGTTTGGCATCTTCTATCTCTGTGCCCATGGGGCAGGGAGTGTGTTCCGGGAAGGCGGGTATATCCTGGCGATGGATTCCTATACCGGAAGCCAGGGGATGACCCTGGTGGTACTGATGCTGACGATCGTGGGATTCGGTACGAAAGCAGGTATGTTTCCCATGCATGGCTGGCTTCCTACGGCTCATCCGGTAGCACCGGCTCCTGCCAGTTCGGTTTTGTCCGGTTTCATCCCCAATTCCGGCGTGCTTGCGATCATTCGGCTGAT
>CAMWMT010000325.1 GCA_947175375.1 uncultured Clostridiaceae bacterium
GGTATAGAGCACATGAAGCTCATTGCTCTCTCCGGACTGGTATTTCTCAAGCAGAGTCTGGCCGATCCAGCGCGCCCGGTTAAAGGTCGGATTCTGCACCGTATACTGAAAATTCCCCTGTATCGGGATACGCCTCGTGGCAAAATACTGCCGCCCCAGCTCCCCCACCACAAAAAGCTCCACCTGATGTTCCTTCTGGTCCAGGAAATTCTGTGCCAGTTTCAGGATGTTATTATTATAGGAGCCTGCAAGTCCCTTGTCATCGGTGATCACCAGAAGGCCAATTTTTCGCTGGGAGGCATCCGGATCTCCAAAATACATATGTTCCATATCCGGCGGAATATGCCGGAGGATCCGGTCTATGGTCGACTGGAGCATATAAAAATATGGTTCCGTTTCCTCCAGTGTCTGTCTGGCCTTTTTCATCTTCGTGGAAGAGATCATGTACATGGCGCTTGTGATCTTTTTTGTATCCTCGATACTTTTGATACGACTCTTAATTTCACGAAGACCTGCCATACCGTCTCATCACCTGCTCTTTATATTCCTTTGCCGCAGCAACGATCTTCTCTGTCAGAATATCGTCAATCGCCTGCATTCTCTCGATCTCTTCTCCAAGCTCCGGATACTGCTCATCGATATATTTCAGCATATCCCGCTGAAACTGCTTGATCTCGTTCACCCGAAGCCTCAGAAAGACACGATTGTTCGCCGCGCATAGTGTGATCACCTGCTCATGGAGGGACATCGGCTCACACAACGGCTGCTTTAACAGTTCCAGAAGACCCTTTCCATACTGCAACTGCTCTTTCGTCACATCGTCCAGATCCGAACTGAACTGAGTAAATACTTCCATCTCCCGATACTGCGCCAGATCGATACGGATACTACCTGATGCCTTCTTCATGGCCTTTGTCTGCGCCGCGCCACCGACACGGGATACAGACAGCCCCACATTGACCGCCGGCCTCATACCGGCGAAAAACAGGTCACTCTCTAGGAAAATCTGGCCGTCTGTGATCGAAATCACATTCGTCGGAATATAGGCAGACACATCTCCTGCTTGCGTCTCGACGATCGGAAGCGCTGTTATAGAACCGCCACCCAGTTCGTCACTCAAGCGGCTGGAACGTTCCAGAAGCCTGGAATGCAGGTAAAACACATCCCCCGGATAAGCCTCACGTCCCGGAGAACGCTCTAGGAGCAGGGACAGCGCACGATACGCTACCGCATGCTTGGACAGGTCATCATAAACGATCAACACATCCTGTCCCCTGTGCATGAAATACTCTGCCAGTGCCGTACCCGAATAAGGCGCAATATACTGAAGAGGTGCGGGATCGCTTGCCGTTGCTGATATGACAATCGTATAGTCCATGGCACCATGCTTTTCAAACGTATGGACCAGCTTGGCGACAGTCGATGCCTTCTGTCCAATCGCTACATAGATACAGATGACATTTTTGCCTTTCTGATTTAGAATCGTATCTGTGGCGATGGACGTCTTGCCAGTCTGCCGGTCTCCGATGATCAGTTCTCTCTGTCCCCGTCCGATCGGGAACATGGAATCAATGGCAAGGATACCGGTCTCTAGTGGAGTATCCACTGACTTCCGGTCGGTAATGCCAGGAGCCGGTTCTTCCACCTGCCGGTAATCAGATGCCTCAATGGGACCTTTTCCATCGATTGGGTCTCCAAGCGCATCCACGACTCTTCCGATAAAACTATCCCCTACCGGGATACCTGCCATACGTCCGGTTCGGACCGCTCTTGTGCCTTCGCTGATTCCTGTATCCTTTCCGAAAAGGATACAGCCAATCTCATCGCTTCGGATATCCTGTACCATGCCTCTCAGGCCATTCTCAAAGACCAGGATCTCACCGTACATGGCATGGTCCACACCGTCAATATAGGCAATACCGTCTCCAACCCGGCTCACGGTACCGATCTCTTGGCTCTCGATATCCACATCCTCAAGACTGCCTTTCAGGATACTGATGATACCTTTCTCCGCAAGCAGAGACTCTGAGCCTGCCAGATCGATCTCTTTTAATTTTTCTTCTAGAAGCTTCTTACGCCCGTTATGACTCCAGTCATATTCTTCCATCCCGGCCCGGAGGATAAAACCGCTTCCAAGATCCGGATTTTCCTTTTGCTCAATGGAAAGTGTCCTTCCCGGGTATTTCTGCTCCAGGAATCTCTGGATGCCGGCAAACTGTTGCTCATCCGGAGCGGTCACATATTCCAGCACGCATTCCAGAGGAGTATGCTCTTCCTTTGACTTCTCCCTGTATTCTGTCAGAAGCTCTTCCAAGGCCTGAAGCGCCCCGTCTTTGGCTAGAGACAAAAGAAAGGAACGGGAATCCGCGGGAAATATTTTCTGTATGATCGTTTTCTTTTTCTCTCCGGAGACAGAGGGATTGTCCAGTTCTTCCTGAAGCTGGGGAACTGCCTTTAAGATATCCAGCGCTGTCTGAAGCGACTCCGGCTTGATCTTCATGCCCATAAGCTGTTCCAAATATCTGTCATTCTGCATCCGTCTCACCTGCTTTTGTCAAAAATTGATCATAAAGCGCATGGTCGCTCTGAGAAGACTGCATGGACTTCGCTACCGCTTCCATGATCATGGAACGAATCTCCTGCTCTGCCTTTCCGATGATCCGTGCCCTCTCCTGTTCCGCTTCCTTTCTGGATTCTTCTACGATCTGCGCTGCCTTTTCTTCTGCTTCTGTTACAATGCGGTCATATTCGTTCCGCGCGTTTTCCTTCGCTTCTGTGAAGACTGCGGCTTTTTCCTTCTCGATCTCTGCCTGAACTTCTGTACACCGGTTCTTTTCCGCTTCTGCCTCTTCCTGAAGCTCCTGTGCCTTCGCATACCGGGAAGCAATGGATTCTTCCCGTTTGCTGATCACAGCATTGATCGGCTTAAACAGAAAGAAACGGATAAGACCATACCAGAGCAAAAGATTGAGCATCGTCCAGAGCAGATTCATATCTAATCTTAACATACTGATATCCGCCTCTCTGTGTTCTAGGCAAGAAGAATGATGATCAGAAGCGCCACAACGAAACCATAGATCGCCGTTGCCTCTGCCAGTGCCGCGCCGAATACCAGCATCTTCATGATCTTGCCTTCTGCTTCCGGCTGCCTTGCCACTGCTTCCGCCGCCTTGGAAGTGGCGATACCAATACCGATACCTGCTCCAATACCCGTAAATACTGCAATACCTGCTCCAATCGCAATTAATGTTGACATAATTTTCTTCTCCTTATTTTTATTCTAAATTTATTCTATCGCTTCTTTTATAAACAGTCCGGTCAGAAATACAAACACATACGCCTGGATCAGACCGTCAAACAGATCAAAATACAGACTGAACACCACCGGAAGCCCTATCATACAGACGTTTTCGATCAGCTTCATGATCACATACGCACCGAGCACGTTACCAAATAACCGCATACAGAGCGACAACGGTTTAATAAACAGCTCCAGTATGTTGATCGGCGTGACCAGCACCACCGGTTCCGTAAAGCTCTTCAGCCACCGTTTCGCGCCTTTTTTACGGATTCCCGCAGCCTCGATCAGAATAATGCTCATGATCGCCAGCGCTGCCGTCACATTCAGATCCTTTGTCGGAGGCTTAAATCCCAAGATGCCGATCAGATTGGCTATACCCAGATAGATCAGAATCGATGTCAGATAAGACGCATACTGTTCGCCTTCTTCGCCAACAAGCCCTTTCCCGATCCCCTGAAGCCATGTGACCGCATATTCCAGCATCAGCTGGCCCCGTCCCGGATGCTCGACCTTCAGATTCCTGGTCAGCAGTATGGACGCCAGCACCACCACTGCCATAATGATCCAGGTCACGACCACAGACTCTGCGATCCCGATGCCGCCTATGGAAAATACCGTCTCACAGTTCAGCTCTTCCATCAGAGTCTCGCCCAGATTCTCCATAACCACACTTCCTTTCCTGAAAAATTCCAAAATAACTTCCAGAGACTTATTCTA
>CAMWMT010000326.1 GCA_947175375.1 uncultured Clostridiaceae bacterium
ATTGAGAGATTTCCGCATATGGCGGCAATTCCGCTCAGCTTCTGCTTTGCCAGTTTCATATCTACCTTTTCAAAGTGATACAGGACTTTTCCTTTGGGAACATCGGTCAGGAAATCCAGCCGGGTGTTATAAGGGCCTTCCGTATAAATATAGGGGGTTACGTCCATGTCGATAAGGGCAAGCATGATCTTCTTCAGTGGTTTCCAGTAGAAACGCTCATACTGCTTGTCATTCATAAATCCGTCCATGGCTTTGTGGAGTGGGAAGAACACCCTCTTTACCGGCATATCTACAAACCGGAAATACTGTAAAGCCTGAATCTGCTGGTCTGCAAACATATCACAAGCCTGGTCAATGTATTCGTACATATCCGGGTCTGTCAGATCTTCAAAGATTCCCATGGTACCGCGGAAATAGTCACCAAGGATATCGTAAGGAGCCTCCGAAATTCCAGTAATCATAGGCGGAAAGCCCATCTCTGCAAGGATGCCTGAATATTTTGCGCTTGCCGCCGCTGCCTTTGCGTCTTCTGCCCCGATTTCCGCGATCTTGCGGAACGTATCCTGCGCTTCCTGCGCATAATAGGGGGATAACATGCCTGTGCTGAGCACGACGGTAGGGATAAGGTTTAGATTTGCTGTTCCGCCAAGGTTTTTATAAGCGCGGGGAATGTATTTCCTCAACATGAATCCTGAAAAATCCTTCAGCATTTCAGGATATTCCTCCTGTGTCATGATCTCTCTTTCCAATACCTGATGGGAGCTGTATTTATTTACTACCGTTCCAGGTCTTCCCGGCCAGTCGATCATGGTGGAACCCGCGATCTCATTTGCCCTGCCGCTTGTAAACTGAGGGGCAAGACCGACGTCCATCAGCGGATAATCTTTGTGGAACTGTATAGCTGCCTCGCCTGCCTTGTCAAAATCATAATAGATATCCGCATAGCTGGAGCCATACATTCTCTGGATATAGGACGAAAAGAATGCGAAAACGGGTACTCTGTCCGGTACTCCCAGATGGATTGCCGTTTCTGTCCGGTTCAGCCGTTCCGCGAATAATTTCTGTTCTGCTGTCATTTTTTGTTCCTCCTTTATTTCTGCACGCACAATCATTATAAGTTCATTATAAACCGGAGTCGGAAAAAGAAAATACGTGGATTATCGAAAAAAAATCTCTGTACTACTACATTTTGTAGTAGTACAATAATACCAGAAATGGAAAAAGGAGAACATGCGTCTTAAAGGGCTGTGACAGGGGATTATGGAAATTACCATGGGGATGATTGCATTGTTCCTGAAAAATCAGTATCACATTCATGAATACAGTCTGTCAGACAGGGATTATCCGTTGAAAGGTTTTCAGATCTGGAATGGGGATACGCCCCGGACAGATATCCTGTATATCGTCGAAAATGAGCAGTTAAAAGAGTTTGTCGGGAAGAAAGGAAGGCTGTGTATCGGAATCCGGTATGGGGAGATACCTGCCGGACATGGCTGTTACAGGATTTCTGTAAATGACTCCGTTGAACTGTATCTGTTGATCAATGCACTTCAGGAAATATTTCAGGAGTTTTACGGATGGAGCATGCGTATGGAGCGATTGTTTTATACCCATGCTGGTTTTGCGGAGATACTCAATGAGGTTGAGCGGACATTCGGCCTTATATCTCTGTTAGTGGATAAAAATCTTCAGTATATGGCATTTTCAGAAAACTTTGCACAGTATAATCCCTGGGTAGGCGATGGGAAAACGATGCCTGTGGAATTGCTGAATGATATGATGGATGATGAAAATTTTCGTATGGCGATCCGGCATGACAAAGCATTCATCTACCGTAATATGGATACAGACACCTGTACCTATTGCTATAACATAAAGATCAATGGTGAATATGAAGCAAGAATTTTAATCCAGAATAAAACAGGCAGCGTATTTTCAGGCGGCCTGACACTGGTCAGGTATGTTGGGGAAAATATGGCCGGGCTGTTTGCTTATCTTGATGAGGAGCGGATACAGGAAAGGGGTCTCTACGATTTTTATGAAATGATAAAAGAACTGCTTCATGGTATTCCTAAAATCACAGAAGAAATCCGGCAGAAACTGGACGTGCGGGGATGGAAGAAAGAGCATCTTTATCAGGTCTACCAGTTTCAGTTTATGGAAGCTGAAAATGCTTCCGTGACCAGGCGCTATTATCAGTTCAAGATTGAAGACTTCCTTCATGACTGCTGTGTTTTACAAGATGATAAAAGGTTGTGCTGTATCCGAAACCTTTCTGTCACGGAGAAGAAGGACTGGGATGTGCCCCAGGAGCTGTCCGTGTTTTTGAGGGATAATCTGTGCCAGATGGGAATCAGCCAGCGGTTTACAGATATTTCTCTGCTGCATAAATATTATCTGGAAGCACAGTATGCTTTGGAGCTGGGGCTCCTGTCCGAGGATACATCCTGGTATTATCATTTTGAGTCCGTGGTCCTGCCATTTATCTGGAAACAGGCCACCAGGGAACTGTCTCCGGCACAGCTTTTTCACCCGGGAATCCGCAGGCTCATGGAATATGATGAGAAAGAACATACGGAACTGACTGCCACAGTAAAAGCATATATGAAGCATCGCTACAATGTCACAGAGACAGCAAAAGCGCTGTTTATCCACAGGACGACTTTGCTGTTTCGGCTGCAGAGAGTGGAAAAGCTGACAGGGATCGACTGGAATAACTGGGAGGAACGATTGTGGATTGGCATCACCCTGGAGTTTTTGTGAATTCGTTTGATAAGGAATTATTATGTGATCTTTTTGCCCACAGGAGCTGCATACACTGTGCAGATGTAGCCTTTGTCTGACGATGGACCAGGCATAAAGCCCAGAAGGTCATCCATCCGGTCCTGGTCGTAAGCACCGATGGCGCAGGTGCCGCAGCCGATGGATTCACAGGCAAGGTACAGGTTTTCACAGACATGTCCGGCATCGATCAGAACATATTTGGCAGCTTTTAGGCCATAGCGCCATTCCATTCGGTAAGGGATGGAAGCCCACACGAAAAGGACCGGAGCAGAGGCAGCAAATCTCTGGCTACAAAGTGCGTTGGTCAGTTCTTCATCAAAATCCGAAGAGTCGTCCCAGAGTTCCAGTTCGTGTTCCTCTGGAAGATAGTGATAGATCGCTTTTTCCAATCCCTCCACACGGTTGACGAACAGAAAGGTTTCAAAGGTATGGCGGGAACCGGCGGACGGGACATTCCGGAATGTGACGGGATTCTTATGTCCCGCAAACCGGCGGATGCCCTGTGTGCTCCACAGAAGGAAGGATAATTCCAGAAGAGACAGAGGCGCATCTGCGTAGTTCCGTCTGCTTTCCCTTCTGCTGATCAGTTCTATGATATTTCCTGCAGCAGGTAGTGATTCATAGTCTGTGGGAAGCTTGACAGTATTGATTTCTTTCTTCACCTGGAGACAGGGGATGGAAGGGAGTTTCTGCTGCTGGTCTGTCTCTTCTGCGCTAGCATCCTCAGCATGATATCCTTTCAAAAGTTCCCGGTTTTTCATAATCTCATATCTGGTTTTATCGTTCATCGAAAATTCCCCTGCTTTTTTATTGTATTTCCATAATTCGTGCCTGAACAGGAGGTGTTTCATGGATGTTTTTATGGTATCATTTTAGAATGGGGATGTAAAGCGATTCTGTTTTAATAAAATATTTTATTGTTGTTTTGGGCGGGAAAAGATATAATCATATAAAGGGCACTAAAAAAGAATTTTGAGCGGGAGGTATGTTATGAAGAGGCTGGCAACAACAGCACAGATGAAAGAACTGGATCGGGTCGCCATAGAGGAATGGAAGATTCCGTCTCTGGACCTGATGGAACGTGCGGCGGGAGCCGTTGTAAAAAAGGTCCTGCAGATTACAGAACAGATTACCGGTGACGGGCGGATAACGATCTTCTGCGGTCCGGGAAATAATGGTGGAGACGGAATTGCTGCGGCACGGTTATTAGTGGAGGCAGGCTGTGAGG
>CAMWMT010000327.1 GCA_947175375.1 uncultured Clostridiaceae bacterium
CGATCTTCAGCTTTGGAACAACGCCCAGTTCTTCTGCTTTCTCTCTGGACATCACGACGACTGCTGACGCGCCATCATTTAAGCTGGAGGAACTTCCTGCAGTCAAGGTTCCGCCCTTTACAAAACATGGACGTAATTTTGCCAGTTTTTCAATAGTCTGACCTGCTTTTGGACCTTCGTCTGTGTCAAAAATTGTCACATTTCCTTTACAATCCTTTAATTCCACCGGCAGGATCTCATCTTTGAATTTGCCTTCTTTGATCGTCGCGCTGACCTTCAGATGGATTTCCAGGGCAAACTGATCCTGCTCCTCTCTGGAAACATTAAAGGTCTTATGTCCCATTCTGGCGCCCCAGCGCGCATCCTTTACATAATAAGGAAGCTGTGATACATTTTCAGTTCCGCCTGCCACGACCACATCGGCGAAACCAGTCTGGATCTCCATAACCGCATCCGCGACTGCCTGAAGGCTGGAACCACACTGCCGGTTCACAGAATAAGCAGTCGTCTCTTTCGGCATGCCATCCTTTAAGCTGACGGCTCTTGCTACAAAACCGCACTCTGCAACCTGACCCACCTGGCCAATGATGATTCCAATAATTGAATTTTCTATTTGTTTAAAAATACGTGCTCCTGATTAATTTTTTATCAATCTTTCCGTTGGGAGTCATTGGAATGCTATCGACAAAACGGATCTTGCCCGGAATCTTGTATTTTGCGATTTTGTTCCTCAGATATTCCTGAATGCCTTTTTCATCCCACTGTGCACCCTTTTCCAGCTTGATCAATGCTGCCGGGATCTCCCCATAGGTTTCATCCGGAATTCCCACGACCACTGCGTCCTCAATTCCATCCATCTGATACAACTGGTCTTCTACATCACTGCTGGTAAGCTTTTCTCCGCCCCGGTTGATCATATCCTTCTTCCGGTTCAGAATATAGCAATAGCCGTCTTCCGTAAAATATCCTACATCTCCGGTGTTCAGCCACCCATTCTGATATGACGGGGTATCCAGCTTATAATATCCTTCCATAATGCAGGCTCCGGATACCATGATCTCACCCGTCTGACCAGCGGGCAGTTCTCTCTGCTCTTCGTCTACGACTTTATAGACAAGACCTGGAATCGGGATCCCTGTGGATTCGATCTCCTTGCTGTCTACCGGATTTTCCGGAAAAATCGTGCCTGGGGATGTTGTCTCCGTCATCCCGTACACATTATGAAATTCACAATTCGGAAGCCAGTCATGAAGCTTTCTGATCTTTTCTTTTTTCATCCTGCTTCCGCCGCACACAATGTACCTGAGCGTTGGCAGATCAGGAAAATGTTCCCTTTCCTCCAACAGGAAATTACATATAGTCGGTGCCGCATGGATATAGGTCAGTTCATGATCCCGTATACATTTTAAAACCTGATCCGCATGGAAAATTCTCTGCAGATAAATGGTTCCTCCTGCATATAAGAACGTGCCAAGCACTGCCGATAATCCTGTGATCGTATAGATCGGCACAGAGATCACCGTGGAATCCTGATCCGTAACCTGAAATGTTGACCGGTATACTGCTGCTGCGTGCATAAAGTTATAGTTGGTCAGCAACACGCCTTTGCTCAGAGATGTCGTCCCGGATGTAAACATCATCACTGACACATCTTCGTATGTTCCTTCCCCGGCTTCTTCCGGAGCATTCTCTTTTGTCAGCGCATCAAATGCAAATGCTGTACTGGTCGGCTGATAACTGGTCAGTGTGATTCCTTTATCCCTGTAGCTCTCAAACCATGCTTCAAACTGTTTGTCACAAAAAATGTATTTCACATCTGCTCTCTCAACTAGGGAGTGAATCTCCTGTTCCTTGAATTTGGAGGGAAGGATGACTGCAACCGCACCCAGCTTAATGACTGCCAGAAACATGACCACATATTCATTCGTGCTGTATGCCATGATTGCAACGTGATCTCCCTTTTGAACTCCAAACCGGTGCTTCAGGCACGATGCAAACTGATCTACCTTACGCTCCAGTTCCGAATAGGTGAACTTCCGTCCCAGGTCATCGATCAGGGCGTCTTTCTCCGGATGGCGCTTTGCGGAATCGGAAAGCGACTCATACATATTCTCCGGAAGATCCGGATAAGTCTCGATTACTCTCCCGCTTTTCAATGTTTTCGTAACCATTTTCACTGGAACCCGGTCTTTCCAAAGTTCTGTTCCTGTAAACATTGCGCCCTCCTATCTGCTCTGTGAGGAATTCCTTTCGATCAGGCTTCTCAATCCACAGGCACCCTCTTTATAGAAATTGGTATCGGTATATTTCAGATCCTCTGCAATCAGTGGAGTAAATTCCATCTGATCCAGGATATCTTTCTGAAGATCTACACCTTTGGCGATCTCAACCAGCATGACTCCCTTTTCAGTAAGCTTAAATACCGCCCGTTCTGTCACATAAAGCATATTCTGTCCGCGCTCATATGCGATCTTCCCATTATAGGATATCTGCTGCACTTCTTTTACAAGCTTTTTAAACTTCCCTTCCTGCTCGATCTTCACGCCATCCTCGGAAAAGCTGGTCTTCAGTCCTCCTCCTGTAAAGCTGGAGCAGAAGATAATATTCTTTGCCGTCGCGGTAATATCGATAAATCCGCCTGCACCCGGCGACTTATTTCCCATCTTTGTAGAATTGACATTGCCGAACTGGTCCATCTCGCCTGCGCCCATGAACGTATAGTCGATTCCTGTACCGTTGTAAAGTTCAAACTGTCTGTCGTGAGGAATCAACGCCTGCGCGTTTCTTGAGATACCAAAATCGATCGTACCGGCAGGCACGCCGCCGTAGACTCCCGACTCCACTGTAATCGTTACGATATCTGACAGCCCTTCTTCCGCGATGATTGGTCCGATATTTTCATTCGGAATCCCGGTGCCGATATTGATGATCTGATCGGGCACAAGCTCTGCTACAGCGCGCCGGGAAATGATCTTACGCATATCATTCGGAAGGATCTCAAGATCCGCTTCGGGTGCAAGCACTTCCCCTGTGTAGGTTGGATCATAATACCAGGAATAGGTCTGCCTGTGGTCTTCATATGGATTCTCACAGACCACTACCGCATCCACAAGTACACCAGGAACTACCACGTCCTTGGGACCGATCGAACCGTTTTTCACGATCCTCTCTACCTGGCAGATTACTTTGCCGCCCCAGCGTTTGGTTGCCATGACCGCCGGAAGGATCTCAAGAACCATCGCCTCACGTTCTGTAGAGATATTTCCGTTTTCATCCGCATAGGTTCCGCGGATCAGCAGCGTATCAATCTTCACAGGCTTGTACTGGATATACTCTTCGCCGTCGACTGTGACGATCGCTACCGTGTCATATCCGCTGTCCTTCGCGCGCTGATTCATTTTTCCTCCCTCAATGCGGGGATCAATGTATGTACCAAGTCCGACTTTACTAAGCTTTCCCGGTTCCCGAAGCGCCATGCTGTGGAACATATTCGCCATCTGTCCCTGCGGAAGGTTAAACGCCTCAATTTTATTTTCCATGATCAGGTTCATCATATTGGAAGACTGACCCCAATGTCCCCCAATAACACGTTTCAGCAAGCCTTCATGAGCGATGTGCTGCATCCCGCCCGGTTTTCCTGCGGAAGCCTGCCCGCAGGTGTGCAGATAGGTGAGGTCTCTTGGATGCCCTTCCTCTAAAAAGCTTCTCTCAATCTCTTTTAATATTGCCGTACAGGCAGAAACCTGTGTCATGGAGATGATGCCAAGCGTCGTTCCATCCGCGATCATCTTTACTGCTTCCCTAACATTTACAACAGTCGGTTTTCTCATCTTCTTTATCTCCTTTCGATCTCTGCGTTTGTTTTATTGATGGTTAGATTATATATTTTTTTTAATTTTCATTCAATTTGTGAAATAACCAAGATAAATTTTTTAATTTGTGGTACTTATCCAAAAAAGTCCAAACCATTTTACCGTTTTTTACAATTTTAAAGATCCGGATTTTCAG
>CAMWMT010000328.1 GCA_947175375.1 uncultured Clostridiaceae bacterium
CAACTGCCCTTTTGATTCCGCCTGCTTCCACAGCCGCACGGAGCCCGACTGCATCATCCGGAGTCCTCATAAAGAATACCTGCGGCAGATCCAATCCTGGCAGGGGAGGTTTGATCGGTGATGCGCCAGAAGCGACCACCAGCTTATCGTATTCCCAGGTGCTTGCCTCTCCGCTCTCATTCACTGCCTCTACAGTCTTTGATGCCCGGTCTACTTTTGTCACTTCCATGCCTGTGACAACCTTCGCGCCTGTCAGCGCTGCGAATTTCTCCGGGGTATTCACCACCAGGCTCTCACGGTCTGGAATCACCTTCCCTACATAATAAGGGAGGCCACACCCCGCATAGGAAATATCTTTCCCTTTAGTCAGGATCGTCACTTCTGCACTGCGGTCTTCTCTTTTCAGTTTCGCTGCAACCTTGGTACCGGCTGCAACACCGCCAATAATGATTACTTTCATTCCTGTCTCCTTTTCCTTTTTATTCGCCGTCCCGTCCATCCATGTCCGACTGAACGAGTATCAACTGCATTGTTAACATTATATCACTTGTTTCACATCATGAAAAATGATATTATTCTATCATACTTATAGGTAAATCCTATAATCATATTCCATATGAATGACAATGTCCAATATATAGCTTACGAAAGAAGGGTATTTATGACCATAAGACATCTGAAAATCTTTATCACGGTTGCAGAATGCGGCTCCATGAACACTGCCGCAAAGGAACTGTTTCTCTCCCAGCCCACCATAAGTCAGGCCATCCGGGAGCTGGAAGAGCACTATGACACGCGTCTTTTTGACCGTCTGTCCAGACGGCTTCATATCACCCCTGCCGGACAGGAACTTTTGAACAATGCATATTCCGTAGTCGCACAGTTCAATCAGCTCGAACGCAACATGGAAAAAGGACAACAAAAAGACATGATCCGCATCGGCTCCACGATCACCATCGGTTCCTGCCTCATCTCTAATGTGTTGAATGATTTCGACCGGCTGGTGCCGGAGACAGAGACCTACACTTTTATCGGCAACACCCATATGATTGAAGAAAAGCTCTTAAAATCCGAGCTGGACATCGCCCTGGTAGAAGGAGAGATCCATCATCCGGATCTGGTCATGATCCCCGGCATCCGGGATTTTCTCGTTCTCGGATGCGCACAGAACCATCCATTTGCTGACCGCAGCGAGATCCATGTAAAGGAACTGGAAGGCCAGAAATTCGTCATGCGGGAACAGGGAAGCGGCACACGGGCGCTTTTTGACCGTTTTATCAAATGCCACAACCTAAATATCCGCACTTCCTGGGAGGCAACCTGTCCGGATGCCTTCCGCAATGCCATCCTGTACAATCAGTGTCTGGCTGTCGTATCCGTAAGGCTTCTGGAACGGGATATCCGAAGCCGTCAGATCCGGATCTTCAATCCGCACACCAATGAACTGGAACGTTATTTCAGTCTGGTATACCATAAAGACAAGGTCTTTACCCCTGCCATGAACGCCGTCCGGGATATCATAGCCCACTACCGGCAGCCGGACTGGTTGAGCAACGTTCCGGTCGGAACCCTCAATGAGTAGCTTCCTGGAGGGTCATGGCCTGCTCATTGGCGGCATCCAGCCATTCAAAATACAGGCTGTCTTCCACGACTTCCTCTATGATGGCATTGACCTGCGCAAGCAGGCCGGTCTCTCCTTTTACTACGCCACCCACAATGCCTTTTGAATCATAAGACAATTCTGCCCCGGAGATCACCAGCTCCGGACGCTCTTTCAGTACTTTCCGCGCCATCGCCTCGTCCAGTACTGCTCCTGCCGCCGTTCCAAGTCGCAGCATCAGGACTGCCCCATAGAAGCTCTCTGTCAGTTCCAGATAAGAAGCTGGAAGCTGCTCCACCACAAGCTGCGCCTGAAGGCTTCCATACTGTGCTGCCACAGTCTTCCCAGCAAAATCCTCAGGTTCTGTATATTTTGCCTTCTGTGATTCTTTTATTAGCAGTACCTGTTTCCCGGGTTTATAATAAACATCTGTAAAATCCATTTTTTCTGCCCGGTCAGATTCTGGCAGCATACCAAGAAGCACGAGATCCACGCTTCCTTCCTCCACCGCATCCATACAGGCTTCAAAATCCATCTCAACAAATTCTGCTTCTACTCCCAGCTTCTGTGCAATATAAGTACCCAGTTCTATGTCACTTCCGCCATACGGAAGCTCTCCGGCTTCCTCTGGTATCTCAAACGCAAACGGCGCATAATCCGCTGATATTCCAATCCGAATCTTTCCCAGCTGCTGTACGGCTTCCAGATAATTCCCTGCAGTTCTCTGAACCGCTGCTTCTGATTCTCTGGATGACTCCGGCAATGATATATTTCCGGAACATCCGCTCCCGAGCAATGCCAGGATCCCTGCCAGGCAGAATGCAGCTGCCCTTTTCCCTTTTCTACCCATATGTCATGTCCCTTTCTTATTCGAATAGAACACTCCCATCTTCCATCTTACACTTTTCCCCTGCACAATAAATGCTGCTATGTAAAAAGGCTCCGGAACCGACATTCCGAAGCCTAAACAGGGACAGAAGGACTCGAACCCTCGACATTTGGTTTTGGAGACCAACGTTCTACCGACTGAACTATATCCCTGTATCTTTGACACTCGGATACTATACCACATAATCCCGATCCTGTCAATATTTTTCGAAATTTTTTATACCGTTTTCATACCAGTATTTATACTCGATAACATAAACATTTGCCAAAGCTGAAATGTATGGACTAATGAACGCCAATAATCCATGAGCATCAGCGGCAGTTAATTGCGTTCATTAGTATATCTGTCTGTTCATATTACCATTTTCAGCGCATCCCTCACCGTCGCAACTCCTACCAGTTCAATTCCGGTGACATTCTTCACCTGCTCCAGACTGCTCTTTGGAAGGACTGCTCTTGTAAATCCAAGTTTCTTCGCCTCCTGGACTCTCTGCTGCACCATACTCACTGCACGGACTTCACCGCTTAATCCCACTTCTCCGAACACGATTGTTTTATCAGAGACCGGGATATCTTTATAGCTGGAGATTACTGCCAGCACCAGCGCCAGATCCATGGCGGGTTCATTCAGGCGCAGGCCACCTGCAATATTCACATAGGCATCATAGCTGGACAGCGGAAGATTCAGCCGTTTCTCCAGGACTGCCATCAGAAGGTTCACCCGGTTATAATCGATCCCTGCCGCCGTCCGCCTCGGAAGGCCGAAATTTGTCTTACAGACCAGCGCCTGCACTTCCAGAAGCATGGGCCTTGTGCCTTCCATGGTACACGCCACCACAGAACCGGAAGCTCCTTCCGGCTTTCCGCTCAGCATATATTCCGAAGGATTTGCGACTTCCCGCAGGCCATCTTCCAGCATCTCGAACACTCCAATCTCATTTGTAGAGCCAAAGCGGTTCTTGACACCTCGTAGGATTCGATAGGAAGCATGGCGGTCTCCTTCAAAATAAAGGACGGTGTCTACCATATGTTCCAACACACGGGGGCCTGCTACCGTTCCTTCTTTCGTCACATGTCCGACAATAAATATGGTAATTCCCTGCTCTTTCGCCAGACGCATCAGTATGCCGGTAGCTTCACGGACCTGGGAGACACTACCGGGAGCTGAAGAGATCTCCTCCTGATACATGGTCTGTATGGAATCGATGACTACCGCCTCCGGCTTCTCCCGAAGCACGATCTCTTCGATATCCGACAGATTTGTTTCACACAGGAGCTTTAAAGAGTCCTGGAAGCTTCCGATACGTGATGCGCGCAACTTGATCTGCTGCAGGGATTCTTCTCCGGATATATAGAGAAGATTTGACAGACGGTCTGCCAGATTCCGGCACACCTGCAGAAGCAGGGTAGACTTTCCGATGCCCGGATCTCCGCCCACCAGGATCAGGGAGCCAGGCACGATCCCGCCGCCCAGCACCTGATCCAGTTCTACCATACCGGTGGATATACGCTTCTGTTC
>CAMWMT010000329.1 GCA_947175375.1 uncultured Clostridiaceae bacterium
ATTAAAAGGAGACTTTCCAATGACCGTTGTTGAAAATGCTGAAATTGCCGATATTGACCAGTTAGTAGAGTTAAGACTGGCATATTTGAACGAGGATTACGGTGATTTAAGTGAGAATGTCAGGAAGAAAATCAGGCAAGATCTGCCTGATTATTTCAAAAGGAATCTTAATCAAAATATTTTCGGATATCTGATAAAAGAGAAAGATAAAATCATTGCCTGCGCATTTTTACTGGTAGTAGAAAAGCCTGTGAGCCCATCATTTATCACAGGCAGAACGGGTACAGTTTTAAATGTATATACAGATCCGGCGCATCGGCATAAGGGATATGCCAGAATGATAATGTCCAGACTTTTGTCAGATGCAGTCGAAAAAGATCTGAGTGTTATAGAACTGAAGGCTACAGAAGATGGATATCATCTGTACAAGTCGGTTGGTTTTACAGATGAGAGATTGAAATATCATTCCATGAAATGGTACAATCAATCATGTAAACGAGTATTGGAATGAACAGATAGCGATGTGTATGAAAAAGAAAAGAATCTTATATGCAATTGCAGCTATACTTCTGCTTTTGACAGAAGTACTGATTGCCTTATTTATTCATGATAATTTTATAAGACCATACATTGGAGATGTTATAGTGGTCATCTTGATATACTGTATGGTAAGAATCGTGATTCCAGAGAAAATGACGCTGTTACCCTTTTATGTTTTTCTTTTTGCATGTTTTACAGAATTTATGCAGTATCTGCATATTGTTGAACTGCTTGGGCTGCAGGATTATGCATTCTTCCGCATTTTAATCGGCATGGTATTTGACTGGTCAGATATTCTGTCGTATGGGATTGGGTGTATTTTGCTGGGAATCTATGAGATTATGAGAGGTACATATTGCAGGAAAATTGAAGCATGAATAAATTACAACAGGAAATCCAAGATTTTCATGAAAAACTAAAACCTGCACTTCACAGGATTTTGGATCAATATGATAAAAAGGCCGCGCCTCAAATCTATCATACGATTATTCAACCATGTAAAAAACTGATTCAGAAATGTTCATTTAAAAGTGTTTCCGATACAAGCCGTTTATGTACTTTGGTATACTGGCTTTATATCTATGGAAACAAAGAACTTGCCCTGGAACTTTGTGAACTTGTCCATGACGTGGATTTCTCATTTGAATTTGAGTATTGGAACAGCGGTATTCAAAATATTTATGGACTTGAAATTCGTATAGCAAGAGAACTTCTGGGCGAAGACCGGAGAAATCAGATTCCATCGTATCTGTTGGAATACTATTTTTCCAAAAGAGTCAAAAAGAGATGCAGATATCCGCAGATTTTAAGAGAAGAGGAAATCGCTGCCTGTGACAGCAGATTTTTAGATACGGAATTGCTTTATGCACTCTACCATATGATCGGAAATGGCGAGACAGGATTATATACAGAGCTCAATGAAAACTGGGATGAACTTGAACAGGCGATCAATACCTATATTGATTGTTTGAAAAAATTGTAATGGAGGTACCTATGAATACTGTTACAGTCAGGGATGCAAGGCTTGAAGATGCCGAACGCATTTTGGAAATCTATGCACATTATGTAAAAAATACAGCAATCTCTTTTGAGTATGAAGTCCCAACACTTTCAGAATTTCAAAACCGTATGACCAATACGATGAAGCGATATCCGTATCTTGTGATTGAGAAGGATGGAATCATTCAGGGTTATACATATGCAGGTCCCTTTGTGGGACGGGCTGCCTACGGCTGGTCATGTGAGCTGACCATATATCTTGATCATACAGCTCAGAAATGCGGTCTGGGAAGGAAACTGTATGAGACGCTGGAGGACAGGCTGTTCAAGATGGGATTTTTAAATCTGTATGCCTGTATTGGTTATCCGGAGACAGAAGATGAATATCTTAATCGAAACAGTGCAGAGTTCCATGCGCATCTTGGTTTTTCGATGGTGGGAAAATTTTACAAATGCGGATATAAATCCGGACGGTGGTATCATATGGTCTGGATGGAAAAAATAATCGGAGAGCATCATCCGGATCAGCCAGTTCCCTGTTTCCCAGGAATGGGACATTCAACCGTTTGAAGTTTTGGAGGAATAAGCAATGGAAAGAAATGAGAGATTCCAAAAAATACTGGAGGATATGAAAAGTTCATCAAAAACAGTAGAAGTCCTGCCATGCGATGAATCTGCAAAAAGGAAATTGCACGAAAAATATACAATTGACCCGGAGAGTCTGCTGGGTCTGATTCTTGAAAATACGGGAGGTATTATCATCGATCACTGGATACGGTTTTATGGTTCCGGAAAAATGGATTTTGTTATGAAGAATCAGATGATTCCGATTCAGAATATTGTAATAGCAGAAGATATATTAGGCGGTCTGTTCTTGTATCTGGATAACGGAAATATTGGCTATTTTGCACCGGATTGTCTGGAACTGGAGGATATGGAAATAAGCCTCAGCCAGTTTTTATACTGGTGTCTGCATGGTGATACGGATAAATTTTATATAGATTATCGATGGAATGGCTGGCAGGAGGAACTTTCTGATCTGGATTACGATAATGGAGTAATGTTTTATCCGTTTTTGTGGGCAGAAGCAGAATCCCTGAAGAGCAGAAAGCGCAGCATTGTGCCAATGAAGGAAATCATCGAACTGGAGTTTGAATTTGTAACAAGGTCAGCCACGAAAGATGAAAATGTTTTGCATATTGCTGAAATTCCATATGAAACAGGTGAAATCCAGTTCAGATACTCGCGTAAAATGTCTGACGACGGCAGCAAATGGATTCGGGAAGGCCTATTTACGCAATACTATAAGAATGGAAATATCGCCTCAACAGGCTTATATGTGAATGGAGCGGAACATGGTCATTGGACGGACTATCATGAAAATGGCCAGATTGCTGCAGAAGGTGATTATGATAACGGGAAAGAAACAGGAACCTGGTATTATTATGATGAAAACGGGAACCTGGAGAAAGAGGAACACTTATAAATATCGCTCAGAATAATCGTTGGTGATCGCATTAACTATATTTGGCAGAAAGGAAATATGCAACATGAGTTCCGAAATGAATACAGGCATGGACAGTCAATACAGAAAAATGACGGAAACTCCTGTAAACAAGCTGATTATATTACTCGGCATACCGACAACGATCAGCATGCTCATTACCAATATCTATAATATGGCGGATTCCTATTTTGTCAGCCAGCTGTCACTTAGTGCAGGAGGCGCTACCAGCATCGTTTTTGGCGTCATGGCAATACTTCAGGCATTTGGTTTTATGTTCGGGCACGGAGCAGGAAGCAATATCAGCCGGATGCTCGGAGGTAAACATGTGGAAAAGGCGAGTCAATATGCTTCTACGGGATTTTTATGGGCATTGACCTCCGGCATTTTTATTATGGTGACCGGACTTGTCTTCATCGAGCCGCTGATGAGGCTGCTTGGAAGTACTGATACAATATTGCCTTATGCTGTAAAATACTGCACTTTCATACTGCTTGCCGCGCCTGCAATGACTGCAAGCTGTGTGCTGAACAATATTCTTCGATATGAGGGAAAAGCAACGCTTGCCATGGCAGGACTTACCGTTGGTGGAATCTTAAATATGGCGCTTGATCCTCTGTTTATCTTTACCTTTAGAATGGGTATCAGCGGGGCAGGGCTTGCCACGGCGCTGTCACAGTACATATCTTTTGGGATTCTTTTGTCCATGTTTCTGCGTAAAAAGACGCAGAGCACGTTATCTATAAGATTTGTTACAAAGGAGTTCAGGATAACAGGCGATATTGTGATTACGGGACTTCCGAGTCTTGTAAGGCAGGGGCTTAACAGTGTATCGACAATGGTGTTGAATATACAGGCGAAATTGTTTGGCGATGCCGCCATAGCGGCAATGGGATACGTTGGAAGAACGTCGAATCTGATCTTCAGTGTCGGGCTTTGTATCGGACAAGG
>CAMWMT010000330.1 GCA_947175375.1 uncultured Clostridiaceae bacterium
TTCCCCGACTGCCACGATCTTCTCCTGCATGCACTGCTCCTGAAGCCATGCAAAGGTCTCTTCATTCAGTTCCCCGACTTCATCTGGATGCACGCCTGCCGCGCCATAGACAAACGGATACTTCTGGGTCAATTCGACTGTCCTCTTTGTCCCTTTCAGACTTGCCCCCACATTGACCACGGTTCCCACACCGGCCTGTGCCAGCGCTGACAGCACTTCGTCCCGATCCTCATCAAAAGCATGGTCATCATAATGTGCATGACTGTCAAATATCATAAGCCTCTCCTGTCCTGCCATATTTTGATAACAGTATAGCGGTTTTGCAACCCCAATGCAACCGGAAGTTGGAAATGCGCAAAATCCGACAGGCTTTCGGGAAGCTTTTACAGTTCTACCTCGTATTCCACACTGGCAAAGGTCAGGTACATTCCGTTCTTTAGAGGGCAGGGCTCATAGGGGTTCAACTGAACCTGGTCCACCCACGTACCATTGGTGGAATTCAGGTCCTCCACATAGTACATGATCCCATCGCCACTGATTCGCGCATGGATCCGGCTGATCGTAGAAGCCGGAATGCATCCGTCCACGATATCCTTTTTCTTGCCTAGCAGAAATGTCCCGTCCTTCACCTGAAAGCTTGGATATTCTGCGTTCAGGCTTCTGAGAAAAAGTCCATCTCTTTTTATATTCTGAAGACATGCCGTCTCAGGCGTGGCCTCTTCCTTCAAGAATAAAGCGGTTCCGCTTCCCATCTGATCTGCCTCTGCCACATAATCCTCCAGCGCTGGCTGCCGGTTTTTCTTCTTAAAAAAATTCTTCCAGCTGCCGGTTTTCTCCAGGATCTCCTCCTGAACCGAGATCATCTGAGCAGGTGGTGGTACCGGTTTTGGCTCTTCTTTTTCTGGTTCCGCATGTCTGTAAAGAAGTTCGGTCAGACTGAAGTTCGGCTCCAATGCACTCTGGTACAGTTCATAGCCAAATTCAATCCCCTCCGCATCGCTCTTATCCAGTTTTCCCAGCAGATATTCCGCTAAGGTAAGAAAGGATTGCTGTATTTCTTTTTTAGAAGCAGGGTAATAACACAGATATAATTTTTCGGACCTGGTATGCAGATAGATGGTGTCCGGGTCAAGAAGCAGGTGATCAGGATCCAGCAAATATTCTTTTGCCGCTTCCAGAATATGAAGAAATTCTTTTAAAAGCCCTTTTAACTGTCTGAAATTCAGTTTTCGTCGTTCATACAAAAGCTCCATGCTCTGTTTTCCTGTGATCTCATAATAATATTCGGTCCGATCTTCATGCTTTTGATGGATACAGGGCAGGAAACCATAGATACGGTTTTCCGCGATCATACGGACTTCATAACCCTCTTTCGCCGGATTCTCCTCTGTCAATATCATATAGTTGCTGTTCAGGTCTCTTTTATATCGTATCTCCATCTTTTCTCCTCCATCAATCTCTCATCCATCTGCTCCTGCGTATTGTCTCGCAAGGCTGTATCCGATATACTGTCTGTTGTGTTTCCAACCCCGATACAGGAAGGAAACTTCCCGTTCCTGATATTTGGAGGGTCACATGAGTCGGGCGGACCTGAATCTCCACATTCTTACCTTGAACCCACAAAAGCTGTTCGGACAGTTTTTCAGAGAGATCTCTTTCCATATCCTCTTTTCTCTGAGTTTCCGTGCGCCCGTCCTGATAACATCCTTTGATCCCGGATTCCAGCGCTGTATGTACACACACGGCACAATCATGGGCATACAGGGTAAAGAACACCACATATACAAGCAGGATACAGATACCCGGCACCAGAAAAGCCGCCTCCAGCACATATCTTCCTTTTTTCTTCATATCCACCTCCCCATGAGATAAACCGCTGTTAAAAACGGAACTAGCGGAAGTTCTTTTTTCTGAAAACAGAGTGCACACAGGAAGCAAAGCATCACTCCTCCAAAAAACAGATGCAGAAGCTCCGCTGTATCAATCCACATCCCCAACGCCAGTATCAGCCATCCATCCCCATAGCCAATCCGTTCCTTACTGAAGAAACCGATTAGAAGCACCAGGCATCCCGGCAGAAGTGATGGCACATGCCCTGCTGCCGCTGCGTACAGAGCTCCCGTACCGCCCAGTCCCAGAATCACTGGCATGGATATCTGCTGTTCCTTCACGTCTTCCGCCGACAGGTACAAAAGATGAAGCAAGATCCACAGACTTCTCACAGACTTCCGCACCTCGAGCAGGCATGACGTCCTCCTACTTCTGACAGAGGAATGGCCGTCACAGTCCGTTTCAGCCCCTGACAGCCGGCACTACTGTGATAACTCGTCCCATAGTCTGTAATATAGACGGTCCCTCCTGACCAGCCGCTTCGAACACAGTAGATACAGGGAGTATATCTGCTTCCTGACTGGTTCCGTTCTCCACTCACCTCTCCGGCATCCATCTGACGAATCGAAAGCCTGAGATAGGTACAGTCCCTGCTCCTGTGATAGACGGTTCCCGTTGGTGTTATGTAAACAATCGTCTCACCTGCATGGTTTTGAAAAGTCT
This sequence comes from uncultured Clostridiaceae bacterium, assembly GCA_947175375.1. Taxonomy (GTDB): domain Bacteria; phylum Bacillota; class Clostridia; order Lachnospirales; family Lachnospiraceae; genus Hominiventricola. The sequence goes on from CAMWMT010000330.1 coordinate 2,554, forward strand.
CTCCTGTATACCCTACCCACGCACGGACGACTACTTTCCTGGTCACCATTTTTCTCCCAAAGAACAGTGCCGTAAATGGAAGGGAAACCGACTCCGCGTCATAAAGCCTGACATATGAATCAGACTCATATGCCTGTCCGGCTGTAATTGCCAGAAGCTCTGCTCGTTCTGTCAGTTTCCTGCTCTCCTTTGCCTGTACAGAAGTAAAGGAAAAAAGATACAAAAGTGCCGTGATTGCACATAACAGAAAGGGGAGTATCAGAGATGCTTCCACGGTCATGCTCCCTCTGGAGGCACCAAGGGAAGCCCTCCTGCCTGGTTGTATGCCTTTCAACAATAGCATCTTTTTACGGGGTATCTGGAGAATTTTGATAGATTTTGATAATTCCCTGCTGCAGAAGGACATCCCTCCATGCCTCCTTTCTTGGTCGTTATATATGCATCTGTGCGTCCTGAATCATTCATATCCATAGCTTCTTTCCAGATACAGTTCCTCGATCCATATCTGCGCTGTCAGATAATCCACACAATGATCCAGATGAAGCGCGGAACATCCGTCCATCTGTTGAGTCTCCCCTTCAATCACATCCATCGCCCTCATAGAAAGCGTCTCCGCAGATTCCAGCATCAGGAAGATTCGAAGGCAGGTCTCGTAACTGATCCCTTCCTGTTTCCTGACCTGTATATCATATCTGCTCGGATCGTCCAGGGTGGAGAGAAGGCTTGACAACGAAACCTGCCAGTCTTCTTCTGTCTTTACTGCTGCCAGCTCATTCCCAAGAAGAAGTTGCCGGACCTCTACCAGACTCTCTCCATATGCCCAGCCCAGCAGGATCAGTTGTTCCAGACTTTTGATCAGCCCTGGATTCCCTGTCATCCCTGCCAACAGAAGCGCCAGAGCTTTTGCTTTTTCACAAAGTACCGGATGGGTAAGAAGAAATACATAATTCATCCCTTCCCGGGACAAAAGCAGTCTCCCGATCACCGCACCCAGATTTTCCTGATCTGAATCTTTCCCTGCAATGATGTATTCCAGCTGGTAATCCAGGCATCCTTCCACTCTCGCTTCCGGCAGCATCTCCTGTGCGTGCTTCATATATTCACATAGATAACTGATGAACCACTGTTTTTGAACGATTCCGTTCTCCGTTCCTGACGGAAGCCCCACACCGATAGAAAGCTCTCTGTGAGACGGCATGGTTTCCAAAGCTATAGATTTATCTGACAACTGATAATCTTCGGGAACTGCCTTAGACAATGTAAAGCCGTTCCAGAGGCCATCCCACTGCCGCGCCTCCGGGTCCAGGCTCCGATCTTCGTCATCCTCTTCGTCATCATCCTCTTCATCCTCATAGTCTCTTACGTTTCCTTCATAAGCCTCACAGTACTCCTGGAATCTTCTTATATTTTCCTCCGAGCCTACCAGGCACA
>CAMWMT010000331.1 GCA_947175375.1 uncultured Clostridiaceae bacterium
CAGCAGCGCCTATTGAGGTGGATTTTGATGCGTTGTGTGCGGAAAATGCGGATGTGGTGGGCTGGATCTACTGTGAAGGAACGCCCATTGATTATCTGGTGGTACAGGGAAAGGATAACGATTATTATCTGCACCGCTCCTATGACGGGGCATACAGCACATCAGGCACGATCTTTATAGACGCTAATAACCGGGCAGGGCTTAAAGATTGCAACACGATCATCTACGGACATCATATGAAGAACGGCTCCATGTTCGCATCCCTGTCTGACTGGGCGGATCAGGATTTTTATGAGGAGCATCCGGTTATCTGGTATCTGACTCCTGAGAGGGATTATCGGATTGTTCTGCAGAGTGGCTATACGACTTCTGCTCACTCAGAGATCTATACGATCTATCCGGAGCCCTGTGAGGAATTTGACCAGTACGTGGAAGCGGTACTGGCGGAATCGGATTTTCAGCCAGTCCTTCAGCCAGAGGGAACAGGACGCTATGTGCTGCTGTCTACCTGCGCCTATGTGTTTGATGATGCTAGATATGTGCTGTTCGGAGAGCTGGTTCCGGCTGATAGCGCAGGTGGGAGACAAATTATGGAAGGTGAGGACCAGATTCAGGAATAATGGGAGAGAAAGCTTCAGACAATATTTTATATGTACAGACATTTGGAGAATTCTCCGTGACCTGGAATGGTAAAAGGATCGCAGGTGGAAGCGGGGCAGGGGAGACTCAGTTTGTCTGTCTGATGCAGATGCTTTTGCATGCACAGGAGCAGGGAATTGATCAGAGCCTTCTGGAGAAGGAACTGTTTTATGGACGGGAGATCCAGGACCGAGGACATGCCATGCGAAGCATTCTTTATAATGCGAGAAAAAAGCTGAGAAAGGCATGCCTGCCAGAGCTGGATTATATTAGAAAGAAATCCGGTATCTATTACTGGGCGGATGAGGTTCAGACGGAAGAGGATGCTGCTAGGATGGATCGGCTTTTTACAAGGATCGGGGCAGAGGAGGATCCGGAGTGCCTTCTGGAACTGTGTCTGTCTGCTTGCCACTGTTATAATGGTGAGTTTCTGGGAACCCAGGCAAAAGCTCTGTGGGCGGAGAAGGAGGCCAGACGCTACCGGGAACAGTTCTGTTTCTGCATGGAACAGGCGACAGAGCTGCTGAGGGAGAGAAAAGATTATGCCCGGATGGAGGAGCTGGGACTTCATGCGGCGAGAGTCTATCCACTGGCGAACTGGGAGATCGTGACGATGGAGGCTCTGATCGCTTCTGGAAGGATCACAGAAGCCAGAAAATTTTATGATGATACTGTGTCTCTGTATTTTCAGGAGCAGGGAATGAGGCCTTCTGGGCATCTGACAGAGCTGCTGCACAGTCTGGGCGGACAGATGGAGCATCCATATGCGGTATTTGATGAGATCGAGGAACTTCTGTCTGAGGAGAAGGAGGAGAGCTCTGGAGGATATGTCTGTACTTGGCCGGTGTTTGAAGGAATCTATCAGATGTTGGTGCGCATATTGGAGAGAAGCGGACAGTCGGTCTATCTGATGCTTTGTACACTGGTGGACAGTAAAGGAAATCCGGTAGAGGACAGCTCTGTGCTGGAGGAACTGACTGGAAGGCTCTGCGAATCAATCCGATGCTCTGTCCGACGAAGCGATGTGGTCAACCGTTACGGGAAGGGACAGTATCTGGTGCTTTTGCTTAATACGACCCGTGAAAACTGCCGGATCTTGCAGAAACGGATCAACGGCCGGTTCCGTTCCGGGCGTCAGCGGATGGGGATTCGTTATCATGTAAAGAGTGTGATCTGTACACCAGAGATGGAACAGAAGATCATGAGTTAGAATGTTATTTGGAAACGAGGACAGAATATGGAGAGATCGCAGTGGTACATAGGGACGCCGAACGGCGTAGTGATGTGTGTGGATCGCAGGCTGGAGCATCATCAGCCCAGGGGTAGGCTGTACCACGCTTACAGCAGAGAGGAAGAGCAGTTCGATACGCTTGAGCAGCTTCTCGCTCGGCTGGAGAAGTTTTATAACTGGATCAATTTTCCTTATCCTGGGACGGATGACCGGACATTTATAGGAGCCGGAAAAGAAGGGATACCGCATATCAATCCGGCAGAAAGGACGAAGATCATGAAAGATGAAGAATTACTGAGCAGACATGGAGAGCTTGGGACATTTGTTATTCGGGTCCAGCAACGTCAGAATAGCAGCTGGCAGGGAAGGATCACATGGATGGACAGAGATAGGACCGTCTATTTTCGTTCTGTCTGGGAGCTGATCAAACTGATCGATGGCGCGCTGGATACTGTTTGCGGCCAGGAGGACTGTCCGGAGGAGGTGAGCTGGGCGGAGGAATAGAAACAGTAGATCTGTTTGAAAAATAATAGATGAATGATTGTAATGATAAGGATGAAAAAAATGCAATTTAAATGTTCGTAGACGAAATAATTTTCAGAATTCGAATATTCATACGAAAATGATTGCATATTTAAAAAAATAGTAATAAAATATTACCGGTAAAAGTAAACGTAAATCTGATTAATGAGGAGAATGAAGAAAATGAGTTATGTTGATGAGGTACTCGCAAGAGTAAAAGAGAAAAATGCATCGGAACCGGAGTTCCTGCAGGCAGTGGAAGAAGTGCTGGATTCTTTAAGACCGGTTATTGAGGCAAACGAGGAGAAATACCGCAAGGAAGCTCTGTTGGAGCGTCTGACCGAGCCGGATCGTCAGATTAAGTTCCGCGTTCCGTGGGTAGATGATAAGGGACAGGTACAGGTGAACACCGGATACCGCGTACAGTTCAACAATGCTATTGGACCGTACAAGGGAGGTTTAAGACTTCATCCGTCAGTCAATATTGGTATCATCAAGTTCCTGGGATTCGAGCAGATCTTCAAAAATTCCCTGACCAGTCTTCCGATTGGTGGCGGCAAGGGTGGCTCTGATTTCGATCCGAAGGGCAAGTCTGACAGAGAGGTTATGGCATTCTGCCAGAGCTTCATCACGGAACTGTACAAATACATCGGCGCAGATGAGGATGTACCGGCAGGAGATATCGGAACCGGCGCAAGAGAGATCGGATATATGTATGGACAGTACAAGAGACTGACCGGGCTGTATGAGGGCGTTCTGACTGGCAAGGGCTTAAGCTTCGGCGGTTCCCTAGCACGTACGGAAGCGACCGGATATGGACTTCTGTACATCACCCGTGAGCTGATGAAATGTCATGATATGGATATGAAGGACAAGATCTGCTGTGTATCCGGTTCCGGTAACGTGGCAATCTATGCGACCGAGAAAGCTCAGCAGATGGGCGCAAAGGTCGTAACTGTATCGGACTCCACCGGATGGGTTTATGATCCGGAAGGCATTGATGTAGCGCTTCTGAAGGAGGTCAAGGAAGTAAAACGTGCCCGTCTGACCGAGTATGCGGCTGCAAGACCGAGCGCAGAGTATCATGAGGGACGCGGCGTATGGCAGATCAAGTGTGACATCGCTCTTCCGTGTGCGACTCAGAATGAGCTTCATCTGGAAGATGCAAAACAGCTCGTTGCCAATGGCTGTAAGGCAGTCTGCGAGGGTGCGAACATGCCGACTACGTTGGATGCGACCAAATATCTGCAGGACAACGGCGTACTGTTCATCTGCGGTAAGGCTTCCAATGCAGGTGGTGTAGCTACTTCCGCACTGGAGATGACCCAGAACAGCGAGCGTCTGAGCTGGACCTTCGAAGAAGTGGATGCGAAGCTGGAACAGATCATGGTAAATATTTATCACAACATTGATGATGCTGCAAAGCGTTATGGTATGGAAGGCAACTACGTAGCAGGCGCGAATATCGCAGGCTTCGAGAAAGTGGCCAATGCAATGCTCGCACAGGGCGTTTGCTGATAAAGATGAAAAATTCCCGGGAACATACCGTTTCCGGGAATTTATTGATTATATGTTTTGATTTT
>CAMWMT010000332.1 GCA_947175375.1 uncultured Clostridiaceae bacterium
GAATATGTGATCGCATTTCTGCTTCTGATTGTGTGCCTGCTGATATTTTTTCGTATCTTTCTGTGGCTTTCCGGAAGAAAGAGAGAGTCGAACGCCGTATCCGGGTGTGAGAGCGGTGCCTCCAAAACAATTGGTGACCGGGAAGTACAGGAAGACGAGTATGGAAAAAAGGCGGCCCCGGAAGGAACCATGGCAGTTCTTGCGGACGGGATGGGAAAGCGTTTTGGAGGAAAGATCGCTGCAAGGACGGCAGTGGAAGTATTCCTGCAGATATTTGAAGACAGAAGCGCCTTTTACAATCCGCAGTATTCCTTCCGCAGGGCATTCCAAGGGGCAAACCGGGAGATCCTTAAGAAACTGGAAGAAGAACAGGGCTGTGCTTCTGTTGCTGCCGTGATGATCCGGGATCGCAGGCTCTATTATGCCGTCGTAGGAAATGTAAAGGTGGCCGTGTATCGGAATCATGAACTGGTTCCGGTCACTTCCGGACATACGATTGATGTTCTGGCGAGACAGAAGTATGAAGAAGGAAAGCTGACCAGACAGGAGGCGGCCGCTCTTCTGGACCAGCACCGGCTGTATAACTTTGTAGGGCAGGATGGATTCCGGGACATTGAATTCTTTGATAAACCAATCAGCCTGTACGGAGGAGAATACATACTCCTGATGAGCGACGGACTGTATGAGACTGCCAGATGGAAAGATATGGAAGATTGTCTGGAAGGAGAAGGCGACTGCCAGCAGAAGGCGTATCAGTTGATTGAGCTGGTGAACCGGAGTGAGAAGGATGATAAGGATAATGCGGCAGTGGTTGTGCTACAGTGCAGGTAACAGCTAGGAGGAAGAAAGATGATCGAAGAACTATTAGAATTTCTAAAGAAAATATTTGGTAATAGTAGTGAATGTAATGATGATATGCCAGAAGATGAAAACGAAGATGAGTGTGAATGTGGGTATGAGCCCATACCAGAGGCAAGATGTGTGTGTGAGGCGCATATAGTATGTTCAAATTGCTCAATAGAAGGAGAGTATGTTCATATGGCAGCAGGAGATGAAAATGTACGTATAAATGATATTTCTGAATTGACTAAAAAAAATGTAATTTTAGAAAAATCATTCAGTAAATGTTCTGAGACAGAGGATGAACGGTGTGTTGTTATTGAACAGGATGCAATAGAAGGAAAAGAGTGGCAGGATACAGATACTGAAAGGCTGCTTAATGGATGGGAAACATTGAAATCAGAGAGTTCATATATGATATGTACAGCAGGCGGAGGGGTTCTTCATTTCCTTGATCCCAATCCAGAGATAAATAGTATTATAGAAGGAAGAGGATATGTAAAAAGTAATTTGACAAAATGTGGTTTAATACGAAAAACAATTACAGATGCCTATCTTATTATGGATACAGAGAAAAATCCGTTAGGGTTACCATTATATACATATAAAACTATGAATGGTGACGCACAATATCTTGATTTAAGTGGTTATAAGGAAGCAAAATATGATTATGTAGCTTTAAGCACGAATAAAGCATCTATTGCAAACGGTAATTATTGGTATATACATCCTCAGGCAAGTTGGGATGATGACAGAATACCAGAAAATTATAATCCAGATTACCATGGGAGTTTTGCCTCTGGAGAAGATGAAAACAAGAAAAATTCTTTTTCTATTGCAGATAATCGAATAGAAATTGCTGTCCGTCGAGGTATCGCGTCAGAATTAGATCACGAAGCTTTTACATATGAGCTGGCAGGAAAATATATTGATGTAGTATTATCAGACGGGACTGTTTTGGCATGTATTATGGGAGATGCGAAAGGCGATGAAAAGGGATCTTCCCCAGATGGTATTCTTCATCATGATGGCAGTATCATAGAATTTTTGGGACTTGATAATGATTCATTTTCTGAGGGAGAAAATATGAACTGCGAAAAGGAAGATATTCTTCATGGATGCGATATTGCAGGTGTCTATGTATATAGCGAAAAGCGTTTATACGATTCTGACACTGGAGAGTATACTTATTTTTTTTCTGACAACAAAGGAGATATGAAATAAAAAATGCATAAAAAAATATATATGATAATCTTTTTTTTGATAGCGGGATTCTGTTTGTTTCAGTTTGTACAGAAAAATTATTTGAAACAAATGGCGTTGATTGATTTTGCGGAAATATCAGAAGACAGATGGACAGAAGCAAAATGGAAAGATGAAGTTCTGGGATATACTGCTGTGGAACATGATTTCTTTAGAGATCCTAATCAAAAATATATTCCTGTTGGTTACACAGATCCTGCGGCTGTTGCAGTTGTAAATTACTCAAAAAGATCAGAACTCGAGGAATCGGAATGGGAACTCAGGCGGTTATATGGAGACGGAGACTCTGGCAGGATTGCGGTATTTGTAAAGTCTGATACGGGAAGAGAATTGTATTTGTATGTGCATGGTGGAGCTGATGTCAAATATCTTCTGGCAGCAGATGTCAAAGAAGGAGAAGGCCTGATGTATATGCTTGGAGACGGACGTTATTCTTATGATTCCGCATTGGAATGGACAACATATGAAATGCAGTCGGATAAGAATCGTAAGACCATGCAATACTCCCTTACATGGAGTGAGAATGCCTGGATTTATGATACGGTCTATCTGGAAGAAAGTGCGTATGCAATGGAAGATTATCTGAATGCAGTAAAAGCACCTGGAGGAAACTGGGAGTTGTTGGATGACGATCTGTATGTAGGCGTAAATGGGTATCTTGCAGATATCTGGTATACAAATGGAATTCAAAAGGCTCATATGATCCTGGATATCTGGAATAAACAGTATGTAATGGTGGAAGTCATTTCATCTGATGATGAGGGAAAATAGGGGAGGCATGAAAGAATGGACAGAAAATACTGGATGAAACCTGTTATTCCGATAAGAATATGCATTTTTATATTAGGTTGTATTTTGGTACTTCTATGGTTATTCCTGAATGATGGACTGAAGAGACATATTCCGTCTTTCACAATACCAGAAGAAGAATGGACAAAACTGGACAGATCATACGAGGTGGAAGGAGAATATTTTTATAATGCAGGAGAATGGCATTATGCTACAGAGTATGAACAGCTGGCGGCTTGGGCTGTAAGGGATTATGCGGAGAAAAATGGACTGGAGCAAAAAAAGTGGTTCCTCAGGCACATGTACAGGGAGGATGGAAGTGTTAATGCGTTTGTGTGCTCTGGAACTGGTCGGGAATTATATCTGCTTTTGGATGAAGAAAATGAGAAATATTTGGTTACTGTGGACTGGAAAGTAGATGATCTGTCAGACTATCAGTACTCAGAATATTCCAGACTGGTCTGGTATGATTACTGGGAATGGTATAATCTGGAACAGTCAGGTCAGAAACCGGAGTATGACTTCGTTGTTGCATGGAGAGAAGACTATTATGAGAATAATTTCTGGCAATGGAGTGCTCATGCGTTAAGGGCTTACCTATATTCTGTTGCACCGAACAACAGAGATACATGGGTCTGTATGCAGAAATCGTTTTATATGGGAAAAAACGGATGTATCGGGGATGTCTGGTATGACAGTGGAAAAGAAAAAATACATATGCTTGTTAATATGAATAACAAGGAGTATACAATTTTGGAAGTTTTGTAGATGATGCGCTACTATCTTTGGATGGCAGAAACCGGGCGGTTCCACAGTTTTTGGGAGAAAGCTTATAAGAATTTATGGAAGAATATTCATTCCGGTACACGGTTGATAACAGAATTGAACTTGTAAATGACCATTATCTCAGCATCCTGCGGATGGGTTACTGGAAAAAATGGAATGGGAGCAATAGACGAAAAATGGAACAATGCAAAATGTTAAGAACGGATCAGATGAAAGAGTATCTCTCCGATATAAAAGATCAGCTTAAAAAAGAGAGACTTCAAAAGATAAAAACTATGTGTG
>CAMWMT010000333.1 GCA_947175375.1 uncultured Clostridiaceae bacterium
CCCTTTTTTTTTTCACCCAGAAGACGGCATACGAGATCCGCCTTAGTCTCGTGGGCGCGGAGAGTTGTATAAGAGACAGGGCGCCGGCATAAAAAATGCATCTGATATCCAAAAGAAGTGGAAGTCCGAAGATGCATATCATATACAGAATCTTACGAAACAGGGAAAGTGGAAGCGCATATTTTACTTTTCCCATGGCTGTCAGTCCATCCACCAGGGCATACTGCACCGCAACACCCAGCAGCGCGAGCGTATACATACGAAGGCAGACAGCAGCCAGCTGTACAGTGCCTGCATCCTTCAGGAAAAACCCTGCAAATACTTCGGGAAATACCTGCACGGCTATCCACAATGCCCCGATATAGGCTCCACACAGCAGAAACACATGGAGAAATGCCTGCCGGATCTTCGCATAATGTCCTGCTCCATAGTGGAAGCTGAAGATTGTCCCGCATCCGGTCGTGATTCCCTGCGCCGGACAGAATACGATCGTCATAAAGCTCTGAACCACCGCAGCGCAGGTGATCAACAGGTCTCCCTGTGTGTCACCGCCGTACTTTCGCAGAGATGCATTCAGGAAAATAATGATCAGATTATCCAGGATCGTGATCAGAAATGACATGCATCCGATTGACAGGATCTTAAATACAATCTTTTTCTGCATGCGACACAGACCCAGGCGGACCGGCACGTTCCTGCTGCGCAGAAGCCAGATTACGTAAAGCATCATACAACACTGTGCGATCACAGTTCCCCATGCCGCCCCTGCGATCCCCATATTGCATCCAAAGATCAATATCGGATCCAGAATCACATTTACCATGGCACCAATGATCACAGAAACCATGCCCTGTCTGGCAAATCCCTGTGCCAGAACAAACTGATTCATTCCGCAGCCAAGGAGCGATGCAAAAGTCCCCGATACATAGATGACAAAATACATTCTGGCATACGGATACATCGTTCTGCTACAGCCAAGCAAGTACAATATCTTTTCACAGTTCAGCAGCAAAAATGCTGTCACGGCTGCCGAGATGACCAGAAGCATGAGAAAAGCATTTCCGATGATCTCCTGTGCCCTGCGCCGGTCTTTCTGTCCAAGGCTGATGCTCATATAAGATGCTCCGCCAATCCCCACCATAAATGCAAATGCAGTCAATGCGGTCAGGGCAGGCGCGCAGACACCGATACTGGCAAGAGCGATACCGCCCGTCTTTGGTATCCTTCCGATAAAGATACGGTCTACAATGTTATACAAGATGTTAAAAAACTGGCCGAACATGGCAGGGAGTCCCAGACAGACAACCAAACGCCGTATGGGTGTTCCTTCCAGTAATTTTTCTGTGGTATCTGATCCGGACATCTCTATATTTCCTCCTGTCCATCTGAAGGATTCACTTTTCCCTCAGATAACATTTCCATTATAGCGGAAATACAGCAGAAGGCAAGTACATGTTCTGCTATTCAAGATTTGCATGATACTGCCAAAGCGCTTTCATATCCAGCTGTCTCTGTTCGATGATCATTTTTGCCAGAATATCCCCAACCAAAAGTACCGATTGTTCAAATAGGGATGTCATTGGCTGGCAGGAATCAATCTCGTCCTCCAGATAATTTTTCGTGCGGACCGGAATCCTTACCATAAAATCTGCTATGTCTTTCATTTCGCTGTTTGGATTTGATCCGATATGTACGATAGGACAACCTACCGTCGCATGTGCTTTCTTTGCGATTCCCAACGGGAACAGGGAACCTCCGGAACCAGATCCGACGATCAGCAGATCATTTTCTTTAATTGCAGGTTCTGTGATTTCACCTACATAATGCGTTTTAATGCCCAGATGTGCCAACCGTTTGCACACACACTGCAGTGCCAAAAGGACCCTTCCAACTCCCACAAAGAAGACCTGGTCTGCTTTCATGATCTCATCTGCCAGACGCTCCAACTGTTCTGCATCGATACTACCTAGGGTCGTCTGTAATTCCGCCAGTACCTGTGTACTTGCCTTTGTATACTGTTCCTGAAAATTCGACATTTTATTCTCCTCCAATCACGGACCTTCTCAGTTCACTCAGCTTCTTTAAACTGTTTTCCATATCTGCCCGGTCAATACATGTACTTCCCGTGACAAAAATGTCCACATCCGTTTTCCCATATTCCACAATATTTTGCGGTGAAATACGTCCATCCACCTCGATCTTCGTATTTAAGTTCTGTTCGTTGATCCTGTTCCTCAGATCACGAATCTTCTGTTCTGCATAAGCAACCTGCTTTTCTCCTTTTACGAAAGCATATCCCGGATTGATCAGCATCAGCAGAACTGTATCACATTTTTCCAGCACATAATCCAATACCGACAACGGAGTCGATGGTTTTAATGCAATACCAGTTCTTACTCCTCTTGCATGGATGCGGTTCAGCATTCCATCGATATGAGGCTGCGTCTCCGCATGGAACGTAATTTGCTCCACACCGATGTCCAGCAGTTCATCCACAAAATAATCCTGCTCGGTCACCATCACATGGCAGTCAAATTGCAGACTTGTTTTTGCCCGTAACTGGCGTACCGTATCCAATCCCAACGGCATACTTGGACTGAAATGTCCATCCAGTATATCCACATGCAGCATCTTGATTCCCGATTTTTCCAATATATGAACCTGTTCTTCCAGATTGCACATATCCAGACAGATAAGTGACGGTGAAAGAATACAGGGCTCTTTCCAAACCTCTTTCATAATTCATCCTCCAATCCTTCCGGTAACAACTCTTTTTCCGAAAAAGAGCAATACCACTTTTCCAGCTGTTCTGCAGTCATCGTTCGATAATCAGAAAAAGTATAGACTGCATAACTCATATCCGGTTTTACTCTGGCGCCGTCAAACCCGATCCACTTCATTCCGGCACGTCTGGCTGCGATCATCCCTTTTACGGAATCTTCAATCACCATACATTCTTCTGGCCTTACATCCAGTTTCCTGGCTGCCAGTAAAAATACATCCGGTTCCGGTTTCCCATGCCTGCATTCCTGTGCCGAAGTTACCGCATCAAAGCATTCCGGCAGGTCAAGTTCCTTAAGATAATCCCTGATCACGTGTTCCAGAGAAGCTGACGCAACTGCAGTCCGGTATCCTTGTTCTCTTAACATCATCAGGAACTCTTTTGTTCCTGGAAACTCCGGAAGTCCATTCTCGTCCAAAAGCCTGCGGTACCGTATCCAGTGCTCCTGCATCATCTGTTCCGGATCCTCTCCTGTCATTCCTACATCTTTCATCAGAAGCGGCCAGATCTCTTTTTCCGGAACTCCACAATACTTATGTAACAATTCGACAGAATACCTATATCCTCTGGACTCCATCAATTCATTGATTGCCTGATAGTGCAACGATTCAGAATCCAGCAGGACTCCATCCATATCAAATATGACTGCTCTTAACATATGTTTCTTTCATATCTATTTCAGTTTGTTATATTCATCCAATATCACACGAAACATCCGGCTGTCCGGCTCTACCCCTGTATATTTAATAATCGCTGCCTCCACACCATTTTCTACAATAAATGTCTGCAGTTCTACTGCCTGTTCATCTTCATCGTTATGGAATCTGAGCGCATGTGCAACGCCCTTTAACAGATGCTGATTATCCAGCCCATATTTCTCACACTGATATGCCGGACCCATAATACGATCGTCCGGAGAAATCTTACGAATCGGCTCCCTCGAAACACGAGCGATCGGATCCGAAAGCCCGGGAGTCAAAAATCTCTTTAACATCATGACATCCATATATCTTTTCAGTTCTTCATGCGTATAGCCATATTTTTTCTCCAGAGCTGCTGCAGATTCCATCACTGCCGCCGTCACATCTGCCTGAATCATCGGATCCCGCAATGCATCCTGTACAATCTCGTATCCATGTACCTGCCCGATATATCCACTTAATGCGTGTCCACAGT
>CAMWMT010000334.1 GCA_947175375.1 uncultured Clostridiaceae bacterium
GTACACGGCATGAAAGATACCATCATCGTCTTCTTTCCGCCAGCATTTACCGGGTCACGGAAGTATTCTTTTACGACTGCAGACAACATGCCCTGCGGAGAACGGCAGGTAGATACGTTGTCATTGAAATCCGGGAACTGGTCGCCTACGAACTTCACCCATGCCGGACAGCAGGAAGTAAGAAGCGGAAGTTTTCCGCCATTCTTTACGCGGTCCAGGAACTCTGCGGTCTCTTCCATAATTGTAAGGTCCGCACTGAAAGTCGTATCATATACTTCATCAAAGCCCATTCTGTGGAGCACGCTGACGATCTTGCCCATGGTGCTCTTTCCTTTCGGAAGGCCAAATGCATCACCAACTGCCACACGAACTGCCGGAGCGATCTGAGCGACTACGCGTACATTCGGGTCTGCCAGAGCATCCCATACAGCCTCTTTGTCATCTTTAATGCTGATAGCACCGGTCGGACAGAAGACACGGCACTGTCCGCAGTTCACGCACTCGGTCGTTGCGATCTCGCGATCAAATGCAGGCATAACCATAGCGTCAGATCCACGGTGAGCAAATCCAAGAGCGCCTACGCCCTGCAGCTCGCTACAGACGCGCACACAGTTGCCGCAAAGGATACATTTGTTCGGATCACGAACGATGGAAGGAGAACTGAAATCCAATGGTCTCTCTTCCCGGTAATTCTGGAAACGCACTTCTGTCACGCCAAAGCGCAACGCCAGCGCCTGCAGGTCGCAGTCACCGCTCTTCACGCAGGTGGTACAGTCTCTGCAGTGAGCAGCCAGAAGCAACTCAATGATCATCTTCCTGTATTTTTTCAGTTTGCCGGTGTTGGTATAGATTACCATACCATCACGCGGTTCCTCAGAGCAGGATGCAAACATCCTTCCTCTGCTGTCTTCCACTGTACACAGACGACAGGCGCCGAACGTGGAGAGTGCAGAGTGATAACAAAGTGTCGGAATGTCGATGCCGGCTTTACGGATAATAGACAGGACATTCTTCTCATCGGTAAATTCTACTTTTCTACCATCTATTGTAATTGTTCCCATATCTATCCTCCCTATTCCTCGATATAGACTGCATCAAATGCGCAGTTGTCTTTACATGCACCGCACTTGATACAAAGTTTCGGATTAATATGATAGCATTCCTTGCGGACACCGGTGATCGCGCCGACCGGGCAGTTCTTCGCACACTTGCCGCAGCCCTTGCAGTATTCCGGATTGATTACGAAGCGGCGCATAGCCTGGCAGACTTTCGCCGGACATTTCTTATCCACGATATGCTGTACATATTCATCCCTGAACGTTTTCAGCGTACTGATGACCGGAAGCGGCGCACTCTTGCCAAGACCGCACAGAGCCATGCTGCGAATCATGTTCGCCAGTTCTTCCAGACGATCCAGATCTTCCATCTCACCCTCGCCTGCTACGATCTTCTCGAGGATCTCAAGCATTCTCTTGGTACCTTCACGGCACGGTACGCATTTACCGCAGGACTCTCTCTGGGTAAAGCTCATGAAGAAACGTGCCACCTCTACCATACAGGTATTGGTGTCCATAACGACCATACCGCCAGAACCGACGATGGCGTTAAACTTCTTCACGGAATCGAAATCCAGAGGCTCGTCAAGATGCTTCTCAGTCAGACATCCGCCGGACGGTCCGCCGATCTGTACTGCCTTGAATTCTGCACCGTTCTTCAGGCCGCCGCCGATATCAAAGATGATCTCACGCAGCGTGCTTCCCATCGGTACTTCGATCAGACCTGTGTTCTCGATGGAACCGGTCAGGGAGAAGGTCTTCGTTCCCGGGCTTCCTTCTGTACCGATGGTACGATACCAGTCTGCACCCTGAAGGATGATCTTCGGAACGTTTGCATAGGTCTCTACGTTGTTCAGGACCGTCGGTTTCTCCCACAGGCCCTTTTCTACGGTACGAGGCGGTTTCACACGAGGCATACCTCTGTTGCCTTCGATGGAAGCGGTCAGAGCAGAACCCTCACCACAGACGAATGCGCCTGCGCCTCTGTTGATATGTAAGCGGAAGGAGAAGTCAGTACCAAGGATATTGTCTCCCAGCAGTCCTCTTTCTTCCAGCTGTGCGATCGCATGGCGAAGTCTCTTGACAGACATCGGATACTCTGCACGCACATAGATATATCCATCGCTGGAGTCCACAGCATAAGCCGCGATCATCATACCCTCGATTAACTTAAACGGGTCACCTTCCATAACGGAGCCGTCCATGAATGCTCCCGGGTCACCCTCGTCACCATTACAAACTACATAGCGAACCTTCTCTGCCTGTCTTGCGACCTGTTTCCATTTTCTTCCGCAGGGGAAGCCGCCGCCTCCACGTCCGCGCAGGCCGGAGCGGTCTACTTCATCGATGATCTCGTCTTTGCTCATATCGAACATAGCTTTTGTCAGAGCCTCGAATCCGCCTGCTGCGATATACTCATCCAGAGACTCTGCATCCACGCGTCCGCAGTTCTCCAGAACGATTCTGGTCTGCTTCGCCATGAACGGAATATCTTCCGGATGCTTGTAATGAACATCTTTCTTCGTATAGAGAAGACGGTCTACCACGCCATCTCCCATAACTGTGGTATCAAAAATCTCTTTACAGTCGTCGACCTGGACTTTTACATACTGGATAACTTCGTCACCCTTTTGGATACGTACCAGAGGTCCAAGTTCACAGAAGCCCTGACATCCGGTCTTCTTCACGCCGACATGATCATGTTCGCCTTCATCATGGGGAGCAAAATCAAGAACAACACCCGGAGTATCCTTGGTCAGCTTCAGGAATTCTTCATAGATCTTCGTGGATCCTGTTGCAATACAGCCGGTACCGGAACAGACAAGGATTCTGCAGTCATAAGCTGCTACCTGTTCTCTGGCTGATTCACGCACCTGTAACAATTCTTCTTTGTTTTTAATCATCAGCCCTTACCTCTCAATTCTTCAATTACTGCAAGTGCCTTTTCCGGTGTCATGGAAGGATATACATCTTCGTTCACCATCATCGTCGGAGCAAGACCGCATGCGCCCAGACAGGATACAGTTTCTACCGTGAACATCATATCGTCTGTCGTATGTTTTTTCTTGCTGAGTCCCAGTTCCTTCCAGAGCGCTTCCAGCACCGGAGTGGATTTCCGCACATGACAGGCAGTGCCGTCACATACTTTGATCACGTATTTTCCCTTTGCTTCAAAAGAGAAGTTCTCATAGAAGGTAGCCACACTGTAGGCCTTTGCCTCCTTGATTCCGATCTCCTTTGCCACATAGGTCAGCAGTTCTCCCGGCAGATAGCGGTATTCCGCCTGGATATCCTGCATGATTGGGATCAGTGAGCCTGCCTTGCGACCGTAGTGCTCAATGATCTCGTCGGTCTTACGATAATAAGACTGATCCAGCATTCGTTTTTCCTCCTTGTCTAAAACTGTTGTGCATGTTGCATAGCATTATCTTTTTCGCCAAACATAATACTATATATAAAATAACATTTTTCGCGTTTTTACGCAACATAAATTTAGTATTATTGTATAATATTCGTGATTTTGTGAACATATGACAGGCTCCTATAAAGATCTGTAATCTCCCCGTCCGTCTGCGATCCGGTATCCCACGCTCTCCACTCTGCGTGCAAGATTCTGTATACCTTCTCCCGCTTCCTCACCGGTACATATCTTATTGTCATACAGGTCATATTGTTTCCGGTTCTTTAAAGGAGAAAGATTTGGCATGACCACATTGGCTCCACAGAGCAGTCCTTTTTCCCTTCCAGAAGGATCCAAAGTTCCAAGAGCAGTCGTCGCCGGAAGCAGCACGGAAGGCAGCAGGATCCGAATGACTGACAGAAGAAATAAGGTCTGTTCCACACTTCCTGCTTTTTCTTTGGAAAATGCGGTATCATGGGGAGGGATAAAC
>CAMWMT010000335.1 GCA_947175375.1 uncultured Clostridiaceae bacterium
TTCCGGGGAGGATCGGAAGATCGTGCGGGAATCTATGGAACTGGTCCACATTGAGGAACTTGCGGACCGGGATTTTATGCAGACCAGTGATGGGCAGAAGCAGAGAGTCATGCTGGCGCGCGCCATCTGTCAGGAGCCGGAAATTATCGTGCTGGATGAACCGACGTCCTTTCTGGATATGAAATACAAGCTGGAATTCTTATCCATCATCCAGAATATGTCCAGAACCAGGAATCTGTCTGTGATCATGTCTCTCCATGAACTGGATCTGGCGGGACGGATCTCGAATAAGATTGCGTGTGTGAGAGGCGATCGGATCGACCGGTTTGGGACACCGGAGGAGATCTTTTCCGAAGGATATATTCAGGAGCTGTACCGGATGACCACCGGTTCCTATGATGAACGGACCGGCAATCTGGAGCTGGAACCGATAAGGGGTGAGCCGGAAGTTCTGGTCCTCTCTGGCAACGGGACCGGTACGGCAGTCTACCGAAGGCTTCAGAGGGAGGGGATCCCCTTCGCCGCCGGGATCCTTTGGGAAAATGATCTGGACTATCCGTCCGCAAAAGCACTGGCCGCAGAGGTGGTCAGCGTGAAAGCGTTCTGCAGGATCGATGAAAATGCCATGAAGAGGGCAAAAGAACTGATCGACGGCTGCAGGCAGGTGATCTGTACAATCGATGTAAACGAAGCAGGAGACTTTTATCAGGAATTAAAAGAACTGCTGGAATATGCAAAGGGACTGTCGGGAAACTCAGGCCCGGCTGTATGATATGCGCTCGTGTGGAGTGTATCGGACACTGAATCGGCTTTGTCTGTCTCAATCGGACTCAGACGTCCGTTTGAGACAGACAAAACCGACTCACTGTCCGCTCCAATCCACACAGCGCTGCATATCATACAGCCGGGATTGCATTTCCTGACAGTTCCTTTTCAAGAATCCGGGACGTGCTGTCAACCCAGGGAAAGCATCTGGCAGATCCCGGTGAAGACCATGCACAGAAGGATACCTGCAGAGGTTGGCAGAAGGGCAGCGAGCACGGTCCAGCGCAGGCTTTTGGTCTCTTTGTGAATGGTCAGAAGGGTAGTGGAGCAGGGCCAGTGGAACAGGGAGAACAGGATCATGCTTACAGCGGTCTGAAAGGTCCATCCGTGGGAAAGCAGCAGGGCTTTCATGGCGGCAAAACTTCCGGGTTCCACAAGAGTTCCCTGAGCCAGGTACGCCATGAAGATCACCGGCATCACGATCTCGTTGGCAGGAAAGCCCAGGAGAAAGGCGATCAGGATCACTCCGTCAAGCCCCATCAGCCGGGCAAAAGGATCCAGTGCTGAAGCACAGAGCTGGAGCAGGCTGGTGCTGCCAGATGGTACATTTGCCATAAACCAGATCAGGAAGCCTGCTGGAACAGCAACCGCGACTGCCCTGCCCAGCACGAACAATGTGCGGTCAAAGATAGAGCGTACGATGACAGAACCAACTTGCGGCTTTCGATAAGGAGGGAGCTCCAGTGTAAAAGCAGAAGGAACGCCGCGGAGTAGCGTGACGGAGAGCAGCCATGTGGCGGCGAATGTCATGCCGATTCCGAGAAGTATCGCTAGGGTTAGCAGCAGCGCGCAGAGGAAAGAAGAGCCAAAGGTTCCCGACATTCCTGCAAAAAAGATCGTGATCAGTGCGATCAGTGTGGGAAATCTGCCGTTACAGGGAACAAAGCTGTTGGTCAGGATAGCGAGAAGGCGCTCCCTTTCGGAGTCGATGATCCGGCAGCCCGTGACACCGGCGGCATTACAGCCAAATCCCATCGCCATACAGAGGGCCTGTTTTCCGCAGGCATGGCAGCACTGGAATGGTTTATCCAGATTGTAGGCAAGCCTTGGCAGATATCCCATGTCTTCCAGAAGTGTAAAAAGTGGAAAGAAGACGGCCATGGGCGGCAGCATCACGGAGACGACCCAGGCGACGACCCGGTAGACACCAAGAACGAGCATGCCATGAAGCCATTCGGGGGCATGAAGCTGACGGAACATGACAGTCAGAAGATCCTGAAACCGAAAGAGAAGGTCTGCGAGTATCTGTGAAGGATAATTAGCTCCGGTGATCGTCAGCCACAGGAGGAAGGCAAGCAGGAGGACCATGGCCGGATATCCCCATAACCTGCTGGTCAGGACCCGATCCAGCTTCCAGTCCCGGAACTGATAGACGGGCTGTTCTCTCGTGACCACGTTCCGGCAAAGATCTTCGGCTGCTGCTACCAGAGAGGAAGCTGTCATTTCGCGGAAGGTTTCTGTATCAATACCGGATCTCAAAAGCAGGTCGGAAGCCTGCTCCAGCGCATTTTTTACCTGTCTGTCATTCAGAAATCCATCTCCCAGACAGGAACGTATCTCTCTGAGCAGAGAGTCGTCTGCATCCAGCAGACGAAGGCCAAGCCAGCGGCTGTCCAGTTGTCCACCTGCTTTTTCCTGAAGGATCGGGACGAGGAGAGCCAGGGCTTTTTCCACAGGCTCCGGATAGACAACATGATAAATAGAGGATTCTGTCCTGCCGGTCATCTGGCACAGGGCATGTGTCAGGGCCGGAAGGCTTTTTTTGTTGCGGGCAATAGTTGGGATGACAGGAACTCCAAGCTTTTTTGATAAAAGTCCGGTCTGTATGTGGATTCCCTTTTTTTCCGCTTCATCAGTCAGGTTCACGCATACAACGACTTTGGAGGAGATCTCCATGGTCTGAAGAACCAGGTTCAGGTTTCGCTCCAGGCAGGTTGCATCACACACGACGGCAATCGCATCCGGTTTTCCAAAGCACAGAAAGTTTCGGGCGATCTCTTCCTCTGCAGAGTGGGCCATGAGTGAATAAGTGCCCGGGAGATCAACTAGGATACAGGTCTGTCCTTCGCAGCTGTATCGGCCCTGGGCATTGGCGACCGTCTTGCCGGGCCAGTTTCCCGTGTGCTGCTTCATGCCTGTCAGGTTGTTGAAAATGGTGCTCTTTCCCACATTGGGATTTCCCGCAAGAGCGATCACTTTGTCTTCTGTGTTCTGGCGCTGGATCACAAGACCGGAATCCAGGGCTTTCGTTCCGGTAGAATGACTGGTAAGACCCATAGATATTCTTTACTCCGTCGCTATGATGATATTCTGACTGTCTTTTGCACGGATGGCGATGACGGCGTCCCGGATCAGGTAAGCGGACGGGTCGCCAAGCGGACTGCGTCCAAGGCACATGACCTCGGTATGCGGGGTGAGTCCGAGGTCCATCAGACGCCGGCGCATGGTTCCGGCGGTGGATATATGTGCCACAAAGGCGCGCTGCCCGGGTTTGAGCTGGCTTAGATTGTGTGGCTGTTCCATAGGCTTTTGCGATGCTTTGCAGTTTCTGCATTTTCAATCTTATACCATCCTATGGAACAGACGAGTCGTGTGTGATATTTTCTGCTTCCGAATGTCATCTTTTTCCGGTATAATGAATTCATACCAATATATAACGTATGTTTGAAAATAGCCAAAAAGTAGGATAAACGGCACATGAATAGATGTTTAATGTTGGCAAGAGTTTAGTGCCGTTTATATATAACGTATGTTTGAAAATAGCCAAAGAGTAGGATAAACGGCACATGAATTGATGTTTAATATGGGCAAGAGTTTAGTGCCGTTTATATGGAGATTTGTGGGGAACAGGATGTATGGACGTATATTTTGAAGAAAATTACTGGTGCTGCATGAGAGGACAGACTGGAGAAGGGGCAGGGAAGGAGATTCGGCTGGACACTGTCTTTATCTGGAAAGGAAGGCAGTGGCAGATTCCGGCAGTATATGTGTGTGAAGAAGGACTGGTGGCAGATTTCTGCGGAAGGGTCGAACCAGAAGAGATCCGTGCATTTTATGAAAAATGGGGCAGCCGGGAAGGGGAAAGGCTGTCAATGGAAGAGGAGGAACGTCTGCAGC
>CAMWMT010000336.1 GCA_947175375.1 uncultured Clostridiaceae bacterium
TTCCCGTAGAGTGCGTATTTCAATCCGGAAAAGTATTTCAAAATGGTGGTCCGTACCTTGATCTGATGACAGTCACACCAAGAGAAGCCAAAAGAGATGAACGCCTGAAAAACAGCGGTCTCTTATTAAAGTTTGTATTTGAAGGGCAGGAATTCCCCCTGCTTCCAAGAACGATTTTCTATGATTACATTTACATTAACGCTCTTCTTGAAAATAAAGAATTGGGTAAAACAGCTTTAGAGTATGATGCCTTCACTGATATCGAATTCAACCCGAAGAAAAGCATCAACTGTCAGGCAAAAGCAGCAGCGACCTTTGTATCCCTGTCTCGAATGGGACTGATCGAACAGGTGAAAACATTTTCCTCTTTTCTTTCTCTATATAATACATAGAGTCTGTTGCAAAATGCTTCTCGTCCGTATATTCAGCACTCGCATAGAATGGAGCGGACAGACAAAACCTGTCCTCCGTCCGCTCCAATTTACACAGTGTTGCTGAGCACACGGACAGGATTACATTTTGCAACACCCCTCGGAATCTGATATAAAATGTGTTGTTTTATAATGCATAATAAATCTTAATGGATAATTATAAACTCTGTTTTGGAAATATATATTCTGCTCCTCCAGCCATACATGGGAAGATAGAATAAGCAAAACAATAAGAACAACCATAAAATATCATATGATTTGTAAATTTAGGCGAAGTACAGCAGAAGGGAAGGGGGAATCCCCTCTCAGGCCCTTTGAGGGGCGTTTTTAGCTTTGATGAGATCCACCGCTTACGAAGACCCGGCGCGAGGGCTCTCCCGAGCGTCGCTGGTCGCAGTTAGCGGTTAGCTCGGCAAAGCGTTGCCCCGGGTCTGTGAGGGGATTCCCCCTTCCCTTCTGCGTCCCTTCCCCCTCACATTTTCCATGCACCTTTCTGCGCCAATCCCCATCCCAAAGCAGCCTCTGGAGAATGAAAACCAAAACGAATAAAATCTAACATACAGATACAAATTTGATGCAAACCCATTATATCCTTATACCATACAAAAAGGGAGACAAAGACCATGTTGAAAATACTGATCGCAGAAGACGAGGAACCAATTGCCAACCTGATCCGCATGAACCTGACCAAAGCAGGATACGCATGTACCTGTGCCTTCGACGGAGAAGAAGCGGCTGACCTTATGGAAAGAGGGCGGTATGACCTGCTGCTTCTGGACATCATGCTGCCGAAGATCGGCGGTTACGAATTGATGGAATATGCGCGGACGCTAGAACTTCCGGTCATTTTCATCACAGCCATGGGCAGTACGGAACATAAAGTGACAGGACTTAAGATGGGTGCGGAAGATTACATTACCAAGCCCTTTGAGATTGTAGAACTGCTGGCGAGAGTGGAGACTGTGATGCGCCGCTACAATAAGATCGGAAAAGTCATCCGTATCCTGGATGTAGAGATTGATCTGACATCCAGGATCGTGCTTCAGAATGGAAAGCAGATCCTGCTGACCCTGAAAGAATATGAGCTTTTGCTGTTTTTTGCAAGGAACCCCAATATCGCACTGTATCGGGAAGTGATCTATGAGCAGGTGTGGGAAAAAGAGTACACCGGAGACAGCAGAACGGTGGATCTCCACGTGCAGCGTTTAAAAAAGAAACTTTCATGGGATCGCCATATCTGTGCAGTCTATAAGATCGGATACCGTCTGGAGACACAGGGATGAGATTTTTCTGGAAAATATATTTTTCATTTACCGTTCTCCTGCTTTTATCCTCCGGTTTTTTTGGCATATGGATGATTCAGCTTACCTTTGAAAAATCCTACCAGAGAGCTCTCATAGAAGCAGAACGGGAGAACCGAATGTTTCAACTCTCCTTTGAGATGAATATGAACGCTTTGGGTGAGCTTTATCAGGATGATGGAATCATCCCGGTCACGGCAGAATCCATTGTCCAGAATCTGTCCGATTCAGGAAGCATTTATCAGATCTACAATGGTTCTCAGGAACTGTTGTATGAGAGCAAAAAACATATTTCTTTTAACGATCTGCTGAGAAGTACACTGGACATTGAAGAAGTCGAGTGCGGCTATCAGATCTTAAAGGATACAGAAGATACCTGGCTTTTGTTTGTCTGCCGTTCTTCTGTCGGGGACCGTGTTTATTATCTGGAAAATATCAGAAATATTTCTGACATCTATCAGGAACGGGAAGAGTACTATGACCTGTATACGATCGTGATGCTGATTCTTACCGCAGTTACAACGGTTCTTGTCTTTCTGGTCACGCATATGCTGACCCGTTCGATCCGTGATCTTTCCCGTACAACCAGAAGGTTTTCCAGAGGGGATTATGAAGTCCGTGCTGTGGAAAAGGGTGGGGATGAGATTGCGGAGCTGGCAAGAGACTTTAACCATATGGCAGATACGATCTCGGAAAAGATGGACGAGCTGACCATGCAGGCAAAACGGCAGGAGGACTTTACCGCGTCCTTTGCCCATGAATTGAAGACGCCGCTGACATCGATCATTGGATATGCCGACATGCTGAGGACTATGGACTGTACCAGGGAGGAGATCCTGGAAGCAGTGAACTATATCTTTCACCAGGGAAAACGGCTGGAAAGCTTGTCCTTTAAACTTCTGGAGCTGATCGTATCCGATAAGCAGACATATAAGTTTCGTTCGCTTTATGTACAGAAGCTGGCGAAGAATGCCATAAGGATGACATCGATAAAGAGAAAGAAAAAGGGCATTTCCCTGCAGGTTGGGATGGAGGATGGAGTGATAAGAGGGGAGAGAGATCTTTTGATCTCCGTATTCACCAACCTTCTGGATAATGCAGCAAAGGCGTCGGAACCGGGCGGGAGGATAACGGTAAGAGGCAGACAGTATGCCAAAAGCTATCTGTTCTGTGTGATGGACAACGGATGCGGCATGGAGCAGAAGGAGATCGCCCGTATTACGGAAGCCTTCTATATGGTGGATAAATCCAGAGCCAGAAAAGAAGGTGGTGCAGGACTTGGGATGACGCTTTGCAGCCGGATTCTTGCGATTCATGATGCCAGATGGAGGATTTTTAGCATTCCTGGAAAAGGAACTGCCATTGCCATAAATTTTTATACGAAAAGGGGAACGAAGCAATGAGAAGACAGGACAGTATCTTCTGGCTCTGCCTTACGGGCACAGTTCTGCTGATACTGGGGGTGATCTTCCTCCCCAGGTATGTAAGCCGAAGTTTGGATCTGCGTTCCATAGGGCAGGTCGAAGTATCAGGATCAGGAAGAGACGGATTCTCTTTTCTGGAGGCGGGATCCAATGAGATTCCAGGAGTAGCCCGCGCGTTTCAGTATCTGGAGAAGGATGGGGATAATCCCATGCTGGTCACATCCATTGAAGAACCGGCACAGATAAATAGTGTGATGCTGGATCATGTATGCGAAGAGGTAAATAACGCAGTCATAAAAGGAGCGATTCCATGGATCGTGATTGAAGAAGGCTATTTAAACGAGTATAAGGAGTGGGTTTCTGTATATGCATCCTGGTCAGAGCATGTAAAATACGCCCGGTATTACAGCCTGACCTACGAATCTGAGGAGAATCCGAATAAAAAAGAAATGATGAATTTCTGGTATCTGCGTTTTTCAGACGATCTTCGGTTTGACTATTATTTTATTGCCAATGCAGTTACCTGGCAAGTGTACTATGCGGAGATCTATAATGAGTATTCAGAAGCCACGGTGGAGCTGATGGATGTAATCATGGAAGAACGAAATGGAGAGGCTGGCAGCTTTCAGGTGGATGTGGTGATTCCGGAAGAACGTTATATGGATGATGTTGCGAGCGGTTTTTTTGCTGGATGGTCGAATTACTATGGCGCTTCGGGCAGTGACTATATCAGCCAGATGGGACAGAAGCAGCTGAACGAAAAAATAGGAATCGGGATCCTATAC
>CAMWMT010000337.1 GCA_947175375.1 uncultured Clostridiaceae bacterium
ACCAGTATCACAGATACAAAGAAGATATCGCCTTAATGGCAGAAATGGGATTTAAAACTTATCGTTTCTCCATCGCCTGGTCCAGAATCCTTCCAGAAGGAACCGGCGATGTCAACCCCAAAGGAATCGAATACTATAACAACCTGATCAACGAGTGTCTGAAATATGGCATTGAGCCGCTGGTGACCATGTTCCATTTCGACATGCCGGCAGCGCTGGACAAGAGAGGTTCCTGGTCCAATCGTGAATCCATCGACTGGTTTGTCAACTTTGCAAAGGTCATGTTCGAAAACTTCGGGGACAGAGTAAAATACTGGCTGACGATCAATGAGCAGAACATGTTGACCCTGGTCGGACCGGTCATCGGCACTCTGGCTATCCCGGAAGGATGCACAAATGTATTAAAAGAGACTTATCAGCAGAACCACCATATGCTGGTTGCTCAGGCAAAGGCCATGGCACTATGCCATGAGATGCTGCCGAATGCTAAGATCGGACCGGCTCCGAATATCGCTCTTGTATACCCGGCAAGCTGCAAACCGGAGGACGTACTAGCTGCACAGAACCTCAATGCCATCCGCAACTGGCTGTATCTGGATATGGCTGTTTATGGAGTATACAACAACCTGGTATGGGCTTATCTGGAAGAAAACGACGCATGCCCGGTATTTGGTGAAGGCGATGCAGAGGCTCTGAAAAACGGTCATCCCGATTTCATCGGATTCAACTATTATAACACTGCAACAGTAGAAGCAAGCGATGGTACGGAAAACATGGATCCTGGCGCTGACCAGCAGACCGCACGTGGAGAAGCCGGCTTCTACAGAGGGGCAAAGAACCCGAATCTTCCCACTACCGAATTCGGATGGGAGATCGATCCTATGGGCTTTAGAGCTACCATCCGCGAGGTATATTCCAGATACCGTCTTCCGATGGTTATCACGGAAAACGGTCTGGGCGCTTACGACAAACTGACGGAAGACGGCAAAGTGCATGATCAGTATCGTATCAATTATCTGAGAGACCACATCGAACAGATGCGTCTGGCAATCACAGACAACGCTGAAATGATGGGATATTGCCCATGGAGCGCGATCGACCTGATCTCCACCCATGAAGGTATGGTAAAGAGATATGGTTTCATCTATGTAGACAGAGAAGA
The DNA here is from genome assembly GCA_947175375.1 of uncultured Clostridiaceae bacterium. Taxonomy (GTDB): domain Bacteria; phylum Bacillota; class Clostridia; order Lachnospirales; family Lachnospiraceae; genus Hominiventricola. The sequence goes on from CAMWMT010000337.1 coordinate 1,163, forward strand.
ATTCGACCTGAAGACTCTGGACAGATACAGGAAAGATTCCTTCTACTGGTACAAGAAAGTAATCGCAAGCAATGGAGAAGATCTGACAGATTAATAGTTAAAGGCAGACCGGGAAGCCAGGACAAGAGGCTTCCCGGTTTTCTCCTGCATTAAAAATTGCCTATTATTTTTTCAAAAAAATACTTTACATTTTCTGCTATATCTGTTACAATCATTTTTGTTGTAAAGCAACAAGCTTCCGTGGCTCAGTCGGTAGAGCGACGCACTCGTAATGCGTAGGTCACCGGTTCAAATCCGGTCGGGAGCTTTTTTTATTTCCCTTATTCACGAGAAAGGAGACCCCGTTATGGAGTCTCCTTTTCCTCACGTGACAGAATCTACCAGCCGATCAGCCAGGAATAGATTCCCTCATATTTGTATCTGGATGCATCCCATGAGAAATCCTTCTGCATGCCTCTTGCAACCATCTCATCCCACTCTTTTCGGTGTACAAAGTACGTGTACTTCGCATAATTGATTACTTCCATCATATCCCATGGATTGTAATTTGTAAAGGAGAATCCGTCTCCTTTTCCTTCATATTCATTATATGGCTCTACGGTATCCTTCAGACCTCCAGTCTCACGAACGATCGGAACTGTCCCATAACGGAAGGAGATCAGCTGCGTCAGTCCACATGGTTCAAACGCAGACGGCATCAGGAACGCATCTGCTGCTGCATACAGTTTATGTGACAGCTCGTCTGCATAATAGATGTTCGCTGACACCCTGTCCGGATATTTCCATGCATAGTGGCGGAACATATCCTCATATGCCGGATCTCCGGTACCAATGACGACAAGCTGCGTGTTATCGTCCACGATCTGCTCCATAACTTCAGCGATCAGATCCAGACCCTTCTGGTCTGTCAGACGGGAGATCAAACCAATCAGCATCTTGTTCTCATCCACTGCCAGCCCAAGTTCCTCCTGGATCGCCCTCTTGTTTGCCGCTTTTCCTTTTGCAAATGTCTCCAGTGTATAGTTCTCCGTAATCTTTTCATCCGTCTCCGGATTCCAGATCTCATAATCGATACCGTTTACAATTCCTCTGAGATCCATATGTCTTGCAGACAGAAGTCCATCCAGACCTTCGCCATACATCGGAGTCTGAATCTCATATGCATAAGTCTCACTTACTGTCGTGATATAGTCTGCATATACCAGTCCGCCCTTTAACATATTGGCATCTCTCTTGAACTCCAGCTTGTCCGGGGTAAATACATAATCCGGCAGGCCGGTCAGACCCTGCATGGTCTCAATATCCCAGATTCCCTGGAATCTCAGGTTATGGATGGTCATAATCGTCTTAATGCCCTGATAGAATTCTCCTGCCGCAAACTCCGTCTTCAGATATACCGGGATCAAGCCTGCCTGCCAGTCATGACAGTGGATCAGGTCCGGACGGAAGCCTACGATCGGAAGGATGGACAGTACTGCCTTGGAAAAGAACGCAAACTTCTCAATATCCGTGCGGAAGTCTCCATAAGGCTTTGCGCCTCCGAAATAGACCAGGTTATCGATAAAATAATACGTAACCCCATCAAGCTCATAAGTCATCACACCTACATGCGCTCCCGGATTGTAGGAACCTGTTCCCATATAAAAATGAGTAATATACTTGAAGTTGTTGCGGAACTTATCCGGAATACAGGTGTAGTTCGGAATCACGACACGGACATCCCACTCTTCTTTGTCAAATCCTTTTGGCAGTGCGCCGCATACATCTGCCAGACCCCCGGTCTTTACAAATGGTACACATTCTGATGCTGCAAATAATATTTTCTTCATATGATCTGCTCCTCCCATAAGATAAGAAGTATTTTGATATTCTTATCATACCACAATCTTCCTCATTTCTAAAGTATATTTTTACAAAAATACTTGCAAAAACCAAATTTTCCTATAGAATATATAATTGGTGTATTATCAATTCAATATTTTCATTCAGGAAAGGTTAATTTTATGATCAGTGCAAATAATGTAACACTCCGTCTTGGCAAGAAAGCCCTTTTCGAAGATGTGAATATAAAATTCACGGAAGGGAACTGCTATGGTCTCATCGGTGCCAACGGTGCCGGCAAATCTACATTTCTGAAGATTCTGTCCGGAGAACTGGATTCCACCAACGGCGAGATCGCCATCACACCAGGACAGCGTCTCTCGTTCTTAAAGCAGGACCATTTCCAGTATGATGAATATCCTGTCATGGACACGGTCATCATGGGAAATGCAAGACTTTATGAGATCATGAAGGAAAAGGATGCCATCTATGCCAAAGAAGACTTTACGGATGAGGACGGCATCCGTGCCAGTGAACTGGAAGCGGAATTCGCGGATATGGACGGATGGGAAGCAGAATCCGACGCTTCCACCCTGTTAAACGGTCTTGGGATCGAGACCGAATTCCATTACACGCTTATGAAAGACTTAACCGGAGCCCAGAAGGTCAAGATCCTGCTGGCACAGGCTCTGTTCGGCAATCCGGATATCCTGCTTCTCGACGAGCCGACCAACCACCTAGATCTGGATGCCATCGCCTGGCTGGAAGAATTCCTGATCAATTTCAACAACACGGTCATCGTGGTCTCCCACGACCGCTACTTTTTAAATAAAGTATGTACCCACATCGCGGATATCGACTATGGTAAGATTCAGCTCTATGCCGGCAACTATGATTTCTGTCTCTTATACACATCTGACGCTGCCGACGATATGCAGTGTGTAGATCTCGGTG
>CAMWMT010000338.1 GCA_947175375.1 uncultured Clostridiaceae bacterium
CTGCTCTATGAGCCTTCCGGCCGGGAACAGAGAAGGCTTGCCATCGGATATTTGGGAAGCGCCCACACGCGAACTTCCGAAAAGGCTTTCGAGATCGTCAAAAAGATGGATCTGGATGAAGAGGAATACGAGCTTTTGGAAAGTATGCTCCGGTTTAAGAGGGAGAGTCTGAGAGGAATCCTGATCGGGCTTCTGATGAAGCAGCCGGATGCGCAGATGACAAAGTGCCTGAAGCGGCTTTTAACAGATAAGACGGAAGAGAAGCGAAGCGCCGGACTGGACATGCTGCTTCGGCTCTCCCGTGATACAGAGCGGGCAGGGCTTTACGCAAGCGTCCGGACTATGACAGAGCTGGTAGAGAAGCCTACTGATAAGGAGAAGATCCTGATTCAGGAGCTTCAGAGCACATCAGGGGAGAAGGTGGAGAAGAAGAAAGGATACGGGCTCTATGATCCCGAGGAACCGGAGAAGCTTCTTGTCCCAGTACCAGAGACAGCAGTGCCTGCACGTTCGGAGCTTCTGAAGATCTGTACGCCCATTACGGAGCAGGAGGCCATCCGGATTGCAAAGAAACTGGATCTTTTGTTCGAACAACATAAAGACTATGAATATACCGCACACAATGGGGAAAAATGCCTGGTCGGAAACCGTTTTTGGTGCACGGAGGAGGGTATGCGCAGGAAAGGCTCCGGCAATCGCTTTGATTCTCTGGAGTATTATCCACTGACAGAGTTGTTTCAGAGATTTTATGAGGAGGAAATCCGGGATTATCGCGCCCTGATGGTGCTGGAGGCTGTAATCATCGGAGCCTGTGCGGAGGTAATGAAGGAGGCAAAGCCTTTTTATGAGCAGGTATTCGGGCAAAGTCCCCTTACGGGAGCTTCTCCGGCGCTTACCTACAGAGATCAGGTCAGGGACCTGAAGATCATCTACCGCCGGCAGTATCTGGACAAGAAAATGCTTTTTGAGACCGGTCTTCAAGTGGTGTCTGCACTGTTGCCTTACATCAGTACGGAGAACAAGCAGTTGAAATATCAGACGAGCGGATGGAACGGGCATGTCTATGATGTGACGAGGCTGATTTGTGAGGTTCCTCTGTTCGACCGGTATTTTGAAGGGCTGAAGTACTGGGAGACGGATGAGGAATTCAAAAGAGCCTTCTCCCTTGCCTGGAGCTTTGAGATCCGCTGCCGGGAAGGGCGCAGGAGACGGGATTTCATCGCGCCCAGAGGCGGTATGGGGCAGCAGGGCGTAGCGATGACCGGAATCCTTCCCTACTGGTTTTTGAAAGCGTTCCATATGGAGCTCATCACCGAGGACAGCATGATCCGGGCGATCATGGAATATTTTGCCCGTGAGGACGTTCTGGCTGTACTCTGTAACGTGACAAAGGGCGAGGGAGTCAAGCCGCTAAACCGCCGGCTCATGAACACGTTCTTCGGCGAAGCACTGGCGCAGGAGATCTATGAGACAGGAGAGGCATATTTTGCAGAGGATACCTGGATCGGGGCGCTGATCCGCAGGCTGTATGAGAAGATCGTGCCGGTGCTGGTGGATACGGAGCTTCGAAGAGGCGAGGCAGAGACGGAATTTTCCTGGGATATGCGGGGCATTACTTACATCTGCGGCATCGACTACCTGGTGCGGATCCTGATGGCGCTGGGGAAGGACAAGCTGAGTAGGGATTCTTATTATTACTGGTATTACAGCAATGCGCAGCGCACGAAGCGGAATGTGTTGTGTAGCCTCCTGAAGGTCTGTTATCCGCTGGCTCATGAGACCGGGGCAGACCTGAAAGCGGCGGTGAAGGGAACCCGCATCCGGGCAGACCGGTTCGTGGAGACCGCCATGTATGCGCCTCAGTGGATCGATATCATTCAGAAATACCTGGGCTGGGCAGGCTTAAAGAGCGGATGTTATTACTTTATGGCGCATATGAACGAGCGGTTTGACGATCAGAAGAAGGCGATCATCGCTCGCTATACGCCTCTGACGCCGGAGGAGCTGCAGGACGGCGCCTTTGACGTGACTTGGTTCGAGGATGCCTATGAACAACTGGGAGAAGAGAATTTTACAAAGCTCTATGATGCGGCAAAGTACATCTCCGACGGGCAGAAGCATTCCCGCGCCAGAAAATATGCGGATGCTGCCAGCGGAAAGGTGGAGCTGTCTGTCCTGGCGCAGGAGATTATCGCGAAGCGGAACAAAGATCTGCTCATGAGTTACGGACTGGTTCCCTTCCGGCGTGACCGGGAGCAGGATATGCTGGAACGTTACCAGTTCATCGAGCAGTACCGGAAGGAGAGCCGCCAGTTCGGCGCCCAGCGGCGGACGAATGAAGGAAAGGCGGCGGATATTGCTCTCGTGAACTTAAGCGTCCGGGCAGGCTATGCAGATGTAACTCGCCTAAAGCTGAACATGGAGGCACGGCTCATTGAGGCCATGAAGCCTCTGATGGAATGGACGACGGTGGAGGATGTGGAACTTTGTCTGTGCGTGGACGAGGAGGGAAAGAGCGCCATCCGGTGTCGTAAGGGCGACAAAGAACTGAAGACTGTACCATCCAGGCTTAAGAAACAGTCCCACGTGCTGAAGCTGAAGGAGGCTCACAAGAACCTGAAGGAACAGTATGCGAGGACCCGGAAGATGATGGAGGAATCCATGGAGAACGGCGCCCGGTTCCAGGGATCGGAGCTGGCGGCGCTTATGGGCAATCCGGTCGTGAGCGCGATCTTAAGACCGCTGGTGTTCCTGTGTGGAGACCGGGCCGGTTTCCTGAAGTCCGAAGGAGGGACGCTGTACCTGGAGCAGTCGGAGGGGGTCTCTCTGCTGGTAGTGGACAAAGACGAGCTTCAGATCGCCCATCCCTTCCATCTGTACCAGTCAGGTACCTGGCATGCCTACCAGAAATATCTGTTTGACCACCGCATCCGCCAGCCCTTTAAGCAGGTCTTCCGGGAGCTGTATGTGAAGCTTGAAGAGGAGCTGGGACAGAAGGCTTCCCGGATGTTTGCAGGCAATCAGATTCAGCCCCAGAGGACTGTGGGCTGCCTGAAAGGGCGCCGCTGGGTGGCGGACTATGAGGAGGGGCTGCAGAAGGTCTACTATAAGGAAAATATTGTTGCCCGCATCTATGCGCTGGCGGACTGGTTCTCCCCCAGCGATATTGAAGAGCCGACGCTGGAGTGGGTGGAGTTCTTCAACCGGAAAACCTTTGAGCCTCTGACCATCCGGGAGGTGCCAGAGCTGATCTACAGCGAGGTCATGAGGGATGTGGATCTGGCAGTCAGCGTGGCACATGCAGGCGGCGTGGATCCGGAGACCAGTCATTCTACCATCGAGATGCGCCGTGCCATCGTGGAACTCAATGTATCGCTGTTTGGCTTTAAGAATGTGACGCTGATCGACAGCCATGCGCTGATCCAGGGGACAAGAGCTTCCTATAACGTGCATCTGGGAAGCGGCGTGGTTCATCAGGAAGGCGGCGCCATGCTGCACATTCTGCCGGTCCACAGTCAGAAGCGTGGCAGGATCTTCCTCCCCTTTGTGGATGAGGATCCGAAGACCGCGGAGATCATGTCCAAGATCGTGCTGCTTGCGGAAGACAAGAAGATCAAGGATCCGTCGATCTTAAGCCAGATTCGGTAGAATTTTAGGTGTTGCTTATCTCTGTGAATGGTACAGTCGAAGTATTACTATAAGGAAACGATTCATAAGGCAATACAGTCAGGAGGTGACCTGACCATATGGAACTGTACAGTAACGCATATCAGTATCTGAAGCAGAAAAAGATGAAGGGCTATGTGGGGATGAAAGCATCCGGAAATCTGTCCTGGACGGATAAGATCGATCTGAATGCTTCTCTCACAAAAGCCCTCAGTCCGGGAATGAAAAGCAATGAAGAGATGGCCGTTCAGGAAAAGCTCGGTAAGATA
>CAMWMT010000339.1 GCA_947175375.1 uncultured Clostridiaceae bacterium
ACTGTCCGCTCCAATCCACACAGCGCTGCTTATCATACAGCTGGGGCTGCATTTTTCGGCAATCCCTTTTTATTTACTGCAGCAAAAGTTCTATCAGCTGCTCCCGGGACAGGTGATAAAAGCACTGGCTGACATCTACCGGCAAAAGCGCCTGTTCCAGTCCATCAAAGGACAGCGGGCAGCCTTCCAGCGCCTGCAGAAATTCTTTTGAGGGGCCCTCTCCGAAAAAATCCCCATAGAATTCGCAGTCGCTGATCCTTCCATTCTGAATATCCAGATAGACCTGAATGCCCCCACAGCCCTCTATCCTTCGTTCCTTTCGGATGGTACAGGCTGGTGAATTTCCCCAGTTCCATTCCCAGGTACCATATCGTTCTCTACGGATTTTATCCACTTCCTCCAGATCCGTCCGAGTCCAGTCATAGGTCTTCTTGGCTCTCCCACCACACATCCGTTCTCTTAAGATGGACCAGAATTCCTGAACAGATAAGGGACACTCCAGATATTCCCGGATATTGGCTACCCTGCTCCGCACGGATTTGATTCCTTTGGATACAATCTTGTCAGCCGGAACACGTAATACCTCGTTTAACATGGACAGATCTGAATCATACAGGATCGTGCCATGATGCATGATTCTGCCTTCCCTGCTGTACTGGGCATTACCGCTGACCTTCTTCCCCTCTATGGAGATATCGTTCCGCCCGGTGAGCTCTGCATGGATCCCTAGTCCCTGCAGCGTCTCCAGAAGCGGCCTGCAAAATGCAGCCAGATCCATACTGCCATCCAGCGTTCCGTCTACAATATATGTGTAATTAATGCTTCCCAGATCATGGTATACGGCCCCGCCCCCGGAAAGCCTGCGGGTGACCTGAATCCCGTGTTTCCTGACATAGCCTGTATGGAGCTCTTCCAATGCATTCTGATACTTTCCGATAATAACGGCCGGGCGATTCTGCCACAACATCAGATAGGACTCCCCTCTCGGCATCCGGTCAAACACATACTGCTCCAGAGCAAGGTTAAAATCACTCCCTGTCTCATGGCTTTCCAGATATACCATATTCTTTCATCCCCCTATATGACATGCACTGTCTGTCCAAAGTAGGCCAGCTCAGCCGCTTCAAAGACCGCCTCTGATATGGTCGGATGGGCATGCACCGTATGTATCAACTCTTCTACTGTACATTCTGCATTGATCGCCAGTGCCAGCTCCGCAATCAGATCGGTTGCCCGGGCCCCTACCAGATGAGCTCCCAGGATCTCTCCGTAAGGCTTCCCGATCAGAATTTTTACGAAACCTTCTGGCTCATCCATGGAAAGCGCTTTCCCGTTGGCATTCAGCGGAAATCTTCCCACACGATACGGAATATGTGCTTTCTTCAAATCTTCTTCGGTCTTCCCAACATACGCCAGTTCCGGTCTGGTATAGATGCAACTAGGGATCAGATTGATATTGACCTCTGCATCCCTGCCGCAGATCTTTTCTGACACCAATATCCCCTGCGCAGAAGCCGCATGCGCCAGAAGCGTCCTGCCGTTCACATCCCCGATCGCATAGACATGTTTTGCTGTCGTCTCACAACATTCATTGACCAGAATATAGCCTCTGTCTGATACGGCAACGCCTGCCCGGTCAAGTCCAAGCTCCCGGGTATTCGGCTTCCTTCCCACACAGACCAGCACCTTCTGAGCAGTGATCTCCCGGGCAGTACCATCCACTTCATAGCAGACCTTTTTCTCATCCCCAAAATCCCGGATCGCATTTACTTTTGCTCCCGTCTGAATCTGAATGGTCCTTCCCACTGCATCCTGCAGTACCTGGACCGCTTCCCGATCTGCTGAAGGAAGAAGCTCCGGAAGCGCCTCCAGTATCGTAGTCTTCACTCCAAACCGGGAATAGATGCTCCCGATCTCCAGTCCAATCACCCCGCCTCCGATAATTACAAGATTTTGCGGCAGATCTGTTACATCCAGAGCCTCCGTACTGGTCATGACGTGTTTTCCGTTGATTCCCTCGATTGGCGGAAGTGCGCTTTCCGAGCCGGTCGCTATAATGACCCACTGCGGAGACAGGTACTGCTCTTCGCCTCCGGGAAGCGTGATCTTCAACTGTCTCTCACCAGTAAACACTGCTGTTCCTCTGATGACCTGAACGCCCCTTTTTTTCAACAGCCAGGCAACGCCTCCCGAAAGCTTTTCTACAACCTCATTTTTGTATGCATCTACTTTCTGTCTATCCACGTGCCAGGAATCCACACAGATGCCGCTGCGTTCACTGTGTCTGATTGTTTCCAATACTTCGGAACAGTGCATCAGCGCCTTGGTGGGAATACACCCGCGGTTCAGACATGTCCCCCCGATCTGATCCCGCTCCACCAGGATGGTCTTTTTTCCATTCATGGCAAGCTTCATGGCTGCCACATACCCGCCGGGACCTCCACCTATGACGACAACTTCTGCCATCCCGTCTTCTTTTCTGTTCTGACTCATTCTCTTCCCCCTGCTGGTCATACAAACATAAAAATCGGTTTTTCCAGAATCCGCTTCAGTGTACCGAGAAAATCTGCTGCAGGTGCCCCATCAATGACTCTGTGGTCTGCGGTCAGGCTCAGCACCATGATAGACCGGATCACTACCGCTCCATCGACCACCACTGGCTGTTCTTTCACACGGCCCACCCCAAGAATCGCCGACTGGCTGCCATTGATGATAGGAGTAAACCGATCGATCCCCTTACTCCCCAGATTGGATACTGTAAATGTCCCTCCGGACATCTCATCCCCTGTCAGCGCCCCGGCTGATGCTTTTTTAATCAGTTCCCTGGAAGCTTTTGCTACTTCATCCGGTGCCATTTTGTCCACATCACGGATCACCGGTACCACCAGCCCTCCCGGTACGGACACTGCCATGCCAATGTGGATCCTGTTGTGGAAGATGATCTCATCTTTGTCCAGGCTCACATTAATATCTGGGCATTTCTTCAGTGCAGCAGCAGTAGCTTTCAGCACTAGGTCATTGATACTGACCTTTATACCCTCTGACTGATATTCCTCATTCAGCTCTTGCCTGAGCTTCAGGCATTCTGTAAAATCAACCTCTGTGGAATAGGTGACCGATGGTATGGATGAACCCTTAAGCATATTTTGTGCAATGACACGTCTCATGGCGGACATCGGTACACGTGTCTCCTCCGCAGATTCTTCGGATGATGGTATCTGAACCATACGGCGTTTCGCCAGATACGCTTCCACATCTGCAGCAACCAGCCTGTCCTTTCCTTTCACAGATGTCACCTCTTCTAAAGAGATTCCGTTTCCCGCGGCAAGCTTCCTGGCATAAGGTGTCGCACGAACTCTTCCCGGACTGCCTGCCGCTTTTTTTTCTTCCGATGCTTTTTCAGAAGCACCTGCTTCTGTTTTTGACGCCCTCACTGCAGATCTTAAAGCCGCCTCCGGCCCTGTCCCGGCCTCACCTTCCTGTAGGATCTCCGCGATCAGCGTTCCCACCGGAAGAGTAGAACCTTCCTCCTGATAAATATGGAGAATACCATCTGCCGGAGCTTCAATCACACAGTTTGCCTTATCATATTCCAGCTCATAAAGAGCCTCTCCGGCTTTCACATTATCTCTGTCATGCTTCAGCCAGCGACCAATGGTCCCTTCCTTCATGGTCTGGCCTTTTCGCTGGATCACTATCTTTTTTCCCATGCTCTCTCCCTGCCCATCTGTCTAAAAAAGTCTCTTTACGCGCTCTGTGACCGCATCGCTGTCCGGAACATATGCATCCTCCAGCACACCGCTGTAAGGTACCGGACAGTCCGGTGCCGTAATACGGATGATATTTTCATCCAGTTCATCCAGACACTCTTCGCTGACCATGGCTGCAATCTCCGATGCAAAGCCGGAGGTCTTCACAGCTTCAGATA
>CAMWMT010000340.1 GCA_947175375.1 uncultured Clostridiaceae bacterium
GCCCAAACGGCAGGAGAAGTACAGGCAGCAGGTGGTGAAACAGATACGGCAGCAGGACAGCGGTCATCTGCTCCGGTACGGGTGAGAAGAAATTCCAGGCGTAATGAAGAGATCTTGACAGAACAGGTGAAAAAGGATATTGAAGATTCTCTGGATGGCAATGTGACGGATGCGGTTATCAATGGTTATCTCAGCCTTCTGAATAAGGAGTATATCTTAAAAGATGAACTGGATCTGGATCTGATCAGTATAGGAAAAGGACATGAGTTGGAAGAACGCGCAGCAGATGCGATCACCAGAATGGTCATGGATGCGGAAGCAGAAGGGATGTACATCAACATCACATCGTCTTATCGTACCTATCTAAAACAGGTGGAGCTTTTTAAGAACAAAATCGAGCGTCTGGAAAAAGCTGGCTGGAATCACAGGGAAGCAGTGGAGGAAGCCGGAAAGGTGGTAGCAGTGCCGGGTACCAGTGAGCATCAGCTTGGACTTACTGTGGATTTTGTAACAGGAAGCTATCGGACGCTGGATGAAGGGATCAAGGATACAAAGGAATATAAGTGGGTGGAAGAGCATGCGTGGGAATATGGATATGTGATTCGTTATCCTTCCGGAAAATCCGGAATCACTGGCATCATTTCAGAACCATGGCATCTGCGTTATGTGGGGATTCCGGCTGCAAAGCTGATCACAGAGCAGGGAATCTGCCTGGAAGAATTTTTAGGAGTGGCATATAATGGTCAAAGAGATGGAATTTCGTATGGAGCGGGCTGGGTTAATACAGGTCGGTGACAAGGTGCAGTTAAAAGAAGATGCCATCAGTACCATGGCAGGTATTATGTACTACTACACGATCAGGGATGCAGTAGCTATGTCCAATAATACGAAGAAGCGGCTTCACAGCCTGGAAGGAACGGTTCGTGCGATTGATGCAAAAGAGAGTTACTGGACTGTGACTGTGGATATCGAAGAATAGACTTTGAAGAAAAAACGTGATATAATGTCACCAACTGAAGCGAAGCGGAAGTTGATGACCTGCGCGAGCATCAGCGAGCTTCCTTATGTATAATAAGCACATTGCCAGGACATAGAGCGCCAGGGTAGGAAAGGGGAAATAGATATGAGAGGGCAGGAGGAATATGGATTTTGTCCCAGATGTGGGGCAGTCATGCAGGATGGCGTGTGCAGAAGTTGCGGCTATACCACAAGGAGGGATGCTGACTGGCAGGGACAGACTGCGTGGCAGACGGGGACAGGCTGGCAGGACTCTGTGACTGGACAGACAGGGGCAGGAGGACAGAGACCTTCGCTGCGTCAAGTAAAAAAACAGAAAAGATCCGGGCGCAGCCGGGTGCTTGCCATTACCTGCGCAGGAATCGGGATCTTGTTTCTGGTCGGGATCATTGTATTCATGATCTTTTCGATCCGGAAAGTTTTTAATGAGGTTCAGAAGAACAGTATACCTGGTTATGGATATGACTCCGGAGACGGATACTTTGGATATGGGAATCCGTATGATGACAGTTATTCGGATTACTATGGGGACTATGATGATTCTGGATCTTATAAACCGGATGAAAAGGATGACTATTATGAAGAGATTACAGATTCTATATCTCAGGACCTGGATTATAAGATCATATGGGAATCTATATCTATGAGGCCGGCCGATTCTGATGACGAATGTACTTATGATGGGGTGTATCCGGTTCTGAGAGATGAGGAAGGAAAAGAGAACGAGAAATTTTCCTCCATGAATCAGAAGATTCAGGAGATGGTCTGCAAGTATAAGGGGGAGTATTCTAACTACGATTCTGGTATCTCAAGCTCCGGCTATGTGACATATATGGATGAAGAAAAGATTAGTGTCGTTGTGCGCCATAGCTTTTATGAGAAAAAAACGACGACCCCCAGAATAGATGCAATTACGCTTCGTGTGGATACCGGTGAAGTGATCTCCCATGAAGAGATGGCAAATGTGAACGAAGAGCTGGTCTGGCAGTTCCGCTCCAGAAACAGCCACCAGAATGGTACGGTGGAATTTGTGGATGAGCTTTCGGATGAAGAATTGATGGAATATCTGAAGAATGCGGAAGACAGTGTGATGTTTTATACTCCCGTGGGTCTGGAGATCGGATTTAATTATGATGGTGGATGGGTAACGGTGACATTGAAGACAGATACACTGTAGGAGAGGCTTAACATGGTGGAAAGGATCGATCTGTTTCATCTTCCTTTTTATAAAAAAGAAGCATTTACCGGTTCGGACCGGGGAGTAAGATTTTGGATCGGAAAGATAGAAGTTGTAAAGTCTGATGAGGAAAAGGCGGATATGATGCGTGTCATCATGTGGCCGGAGCCTTTCGCGCTGAAACACACACCGGAAGAAGATAAGATTCAGAAGGATTTTATATTTTCAGAGGAAGGGCTGGATGCGGTGTATGAATGGATCCTGGGAGAAGGAAGGGATTCGGTGCTTAAGATGCATCCTGGGACATGAAAAATGGAAGGCTTATGCCCTCCATTTTTCATCGCAAACACATTATATACAACAAAAGCAATCTGTCTGATGTTGATGATAATTCTATTTTAGTATAGATCAATACATAAGTAAAACTCATTATTTTCATGCTTGGATGAAAATATTTCAAGGAGAAAGCCATGACTTTATTGTCTTATCAGGTATTTATGGCAGTTGTGGAGCAGCAGAGTTTTCAGAAAGCGGCACAGGCGCTGAAACTCACTCCGTCAGCCATCAGCCATGCAGTATCAGCCATGGAGGAAGAGCTTGGCTCCATGCTGTTTGTCCGCAGCAGGCATGGAGTGTATCTGACAAATTACGGGAAGGAACTGTTTCCTTATATTAAAAATGTCCTGAATAGCGATGAATACTTACAGCAGGCAGTTGCACAGTTCAATGGGATGCAGAAGGGTCTTGTGCGTCTGGGGACATTCAACAGTGCCTGTGTGGAGTGGCTGCCCAGCCTGCTGAAAGATTTTGAACGCGAATATCCGGAGGTTCGGCTGGATATCTATCAGGGCACTTATGACGATGTCTATCACTGGCTGCGGGACGGCATCGTAGACCTTGGTTTTTTGTCTGCTACCAGTGTAGGCGAACTGGACTATGTGCCGATCTATGAGGACCGGCTTGTCTGTGTGACCCCGAAAGGATTTCAAACAAAAAATCCCGGATATGTGACGATCGAAGAACTGCGGGATCAGAGGTTTGTGATCCAGCGGGAAGGGTGTGATGCGGATGTAAATCATTTTCTGGAGAAATATCATCTGTCTGGCAGCGGAGGAAGCCGTATTCTGGATGATATGTCTGCCATCGCCCTGGTCATGGGCGGCTATGGGGTGTGTCTGGTGCCGGAGCTGGTCATTCGCAATATTCCTTTTCCTGTGGATGTCTATCCGCTGGAAGTGGAGGAAAAACGGATCATTGTGCTTGCTAGTCTTCGGTCGGATATCTTTGCGCCGGCAGTCCGGAGAATGTATGACTATATCATAGAACGTTTTCAGTATGATGCAAAAGAAATGGAGTAGACTATGTATCAGTATGTTATGTTTGACCTGGATGGGACACTGACAGACCCGCGGGAAGGGATCACAAAAAGTGTGCAGTATGCATTGCAGCGTATGGGAATCGAGGAGGAGGACCTTACGAAGTTGGAACCGTTTATCGGGCCGCCGCTTTTGGAATCCTTTATGGAATATTATGATTTTTCTGTGGAACAGGCGAGGGAGGCAGTGGAGTATTACCGGGAATATTTCAGTGAGACCGGAGTATTTCAGAATCTGCTATTTGATGGTGTCCCGGAGCTTCTTGCAGCTTTAAAGTCTCATGGGAAAGTGGTTGCCACAGCTTCGTCAAAGCCGGAGCCGTTTGTCCGGCAGATCCTGGAGCACTTCCATGTGG
>CAMWMT010000341.1 GCA_947175375.1 uncultured Clostridiaceae bacterium
CGACGGATGTTACGGATCGCAACCTTCGCCTCGTCGCCTTTTTTCTTCGCATCCTTGGAAAGCGCTTTCCTTCGCTCCTCAGTCAATTCCGGAAATACCAACCGGATGGCGGAACCGTCATTGGTCGGATTGATGCCCAGATCGGAGATATTGATAGCACGCTCGATCTCGCGGATCATCTTCTTCTCCCATGGCTGGATCAGTATGATGCGGGCTTCCGGTACGGAGATATTCCCCACCTGCTGGATCGGTGTAGGTGTCCCGTAATAATCTACCTTGATCTTATCCAGAACATGCGGATTCGCACGCCCCGCACGGATCGTCGCATAATCTCTTAAAAGTGCATCATAGGATTTGCTCATCTTCGTTTCAAATGGCTGTAATCTTTCTTCCATATCGTAATTCCTCCTTATTATACCGTTACCTTTGTTCCTGTAAATCCGCCCCGGACTGTACAAAGAATGCTGTTCTCTTCATTCAGGCCAAATACCATCATCGGCATTTTATTCTCCATGCACATGATGGAAGCGGTCAGATCCATTACCCCAAGCTTCTGATCAATGACCGTCTGGATCGGAATCTCATCGTATTTCTTCGCCTCCGGATTCAACTTCGGATCACTGTCATACACCCCATCCACTGCCTTCGCCAGCAGGATCACATCCGCCTCGATTTCGACCGCTCTGAGTGTCGTGGTCGTATCCGTGGAAAAATACGGATGCCCGGTACCGCCTGCAAAAAATACCACCATCCCTTTTTCCAGGCACTCCATTGCCGCATCTTTTGTGAACATCTCCGCCATGGGACCGCAGGTGAACGGTGTGAATACTTTTGTCTTCATTCCTGCACTCCGGAAGATCTCCGACACATAGATGCAGTTCATCACCGTTGCCAGCATACCAATCTGATCAGACTTTGTACGGTCAATGTTCTCACTGGTTCTTCCGCGCCAGAAATTCCCGCCGCCGATCACGATCCCCACCTGGATTCCTTCTTCCAGGACACTTTTTACCTGCTGCGCCACCTGCATGCAAGTAGCTTCGTCGAAGCCGGTGTGCTTCTCTCCTGCAAGAGCCTCACCGCTCAACTTCAATAGTACACGCTTCATATCGCACCTCTACCTGTTCTTTGTGCAGCCCGGGCCGCAGACCATGACCCGTTCGCTGCATTGTTACAAATATAGTTGGTGACATTATACCACAAATCATGGAAATAGCAACCAGATTTATTTTGCAGTTACAGATCTTCCGAATCAAGCAATATGGTAAAAGGGCCATCGTTCAGAAGTTCCACTTTCATATCGGCTCCAAATTCACCGCGCTCTACTACCGGAAATTGCTCTTTGCATTTTTGGATAATGTATTCGTACATCTCATTCGCCATGTCTGGTCTGCCGGCACGGGTGAAACCGGGACGGTTGCCCCGCCTGCAGTCAGCATAGAGGGTAAACTGGGAGATCAGAAGAAGTTCTCCATTTACGGTACGAAGATCCAGATTGGTCTTACCGTTCTCATCTTCAAAGATACGCAGACCCAGCATTTTTTTAATCATTTTGTCTGCGGTTTCCCTTGTATCCTCATCAGACACGCCGATCAGAACCAGGAAACCTTTTCCGATCCTGCCAAGTACATTCCCGTCTACGGTCACAGACACATGTGTGACTCTCTGTATTACAAATCTCATTCTTCTTCTCCTTTTCCTGTAATCGATATAAAGAACTATTCATAAATGACTTTACAGTTGGCACAGGTAAAGATTTATTTATGTATAGTTCCTGAGATCTATACCTGCGTTCAGCACTTCCTGGTAAAGCCTGCCGACCGGAAGACCCACGACATTGTTATAATCACCCTCAATACCGGAGACATAAGCCGCAAATTTCCCCTGAATGCCGTAAGCGCCTGCTTTATCCATTGGTTCCCCAGTGTCTATGTAACGCTCCATCTGTTCCTCCGTCATGGGATACACATGAACCTTCGTTACTTCTGCAAAACTGACCATTTTACCAGTTTCTTTCAGGAG
Source organism: uncultured Clostridiaceae bacterium (assembly GCA_947175375.1). GTDB lineage: Bacteria > Bacillota > Clostridia > Lachnospirales > Lachnospiraceae > Hominiventricola. The sequence goes on from CAMWMT010000341.1 coordinate 2,023, forward strand.
TACTGTCACACCGGTAATGACCTGATGTTCTGTTCCCTGCAACAAGCGCAGCATTCGCAGGGCATCCTCTTTGTCCTTCGGTTTCCCCAGAATCTGTCCCTTCACAGCCACAACCGTATCCGCGCCTATGATTAGATCTCCATCACATCTCCATGCCACTTCTTCTGCCTTCTGCATGGACAGTTCTTTCACAACCTCTTCCGGAACCACAGAAGTGATCCGTTCTTCTCCTTCTGCTTTCTGTATCTCAAATTTTACCCCGATCTGTTCCAGAAGCTCTTTCCTTCTGGGTGATCCGGAAGCCAGTATAATCTTCTTCATCTTCTCCCACTCCTTGTGTCATAAGTTTACAGCCAGGAACAGCTGTCTGTAAGCTTATTTTTATGTGAATGAAAATCAGCCTTCCCACAATATAAGATTATACAAAAAGAAGGCTTAAACTGCAAGCCTTCTCTTTTTTCAGATTCTCCCTTTATCTACATACCTTATTCGTCGGCAAATGGGTTCCGATACCCCGCCAGGCCCTGAAGCTCCTCCTCAATTCGCAGCAGCTGATTATATTTCTCTGTCCGCTCCGACCTGCAGGGTGCTCCGGTCTTGATCTGGCCCGAACCGCAGGCAACTGCGATATCCGCAATGATATCTTCGCAGGTTTCACCACTTCTGTGTGAAATGATCGTCCGATAACCGGCCTTGTGCGCCATGTGAATCGCGTCAAAAGCCTCTGTCAGCGTACCGATCTGGTTCACTTTAATCAGTATGGCATTTGCTGCCTCCAGCTTGATGCCGCAGGCAAGTCTCTTCGTATTCGTCACAAACAGGTCATCACCCACCAGCTGGACTCTTCCTCCAATCTGTTTTGTCATCTGCTGCCAGCCATTCCAGTCATCCTCTGCCAGGCCATCCTCAATGGACGCCAGGGGATACATCGAGATCAGCTCTCCGTAATAATCGATCAGCTCCTCCGAAGTACGGCTGACCCTGTGGCCATTCATATGCCCTTCTCCCGGAAAATCATAGCGTTCGCTTTTCTCATTATAAAGTTCGCTTGCCGCTGCATCCATGGCAAATACAAAATCCCGTCCCGGTTCATATCCGGCTTCCTCCACTGCTTCTTTCAGATAGAGAAACACTTCCTTCGCATCACGGATATCCGGTGCAAAACCTCCTTCATCACCAACTGCAGTCGTCAGCCCTTCTTTGGAAAGGATCAGCTTCAGTTTATGATAGACCTCTACCCCCATACGAAGTCCTTCCCGAAAGCTCGACGCTCCCACCGGCATGATCATAAATTCCTGAAAATCTAGTGAATTTTTGGAATGTTTTCCGCCATTTAAAATATTCATCATGGGAACCGGCATGGTATCTGTCCGGATCCCACCCAGGTACTGATATACCGGTATACCCAGCGCCCTTGCTGAGGCTTTTGCTACGGCAAGCGACACTGCAAGGATCGCATTAGCGCCCAGATTCGACTTATTTTCTGTACCATCCGCATCAATGAGCAGATGGTCGATGTATCCCTGATTTAACGCGTTTTCTCCCAGAAGGACATTGGCAATCTTTGTATTCACATTTGCAACTGCCTTTTCCACACCGAGTCCCAGATAGCGTTCCTGACCATCTCTAAGCTCCACTGCTTCAAAACGACCGGTAGACGCACCGGAAGGAGCGGACGCACGCGCCTGATAGATCCCGTCTAAGAGCACTTCGGCTTCCACAGTAGGATTCCCTCTAGAATCCAGAATTTCCCTGGCTGAAATATAAGTAATCGGCAGATATTGATTCATAAAAAAGAACCTCCTCACACTTTTTCCTGGCACCATCACATATGGATGTGTTTTCCTGATTAGTATGAGCAGGTTCTTCGCTTCTTATTCAGCAG
>CAMWMT010000342.1 GCA_947175375.1 uncultured Clostridiaceae bacterium
TACTAATGAACGCAATTAACTGTCGCTGATACTCATGGATTATTGGCGTTCATTAATCCATACATTTCAGTTTTGGCAAATGTTTACGTTATCGAGTATAAATAATTGTTCAAAACTGCACTCTCCATACAACTCATTTTCATGTTGTGCATAAAACAAAATGTGGGGCTATCTATTTTTCCCACTACAGCTCCGTCATTTTTATTAAGTATACTTTTTAAATTATACGATATTCTTCTATTTATCTTATAGTTTATCATAAAGACTTTTTACTTACAATAAATTTTACAATTGACAATAGAAAATAAGATAATTTGTAGAAGTGTACATTTACAAATTTATTCCTTATACTCATTTCATTTAAGCATGTTTTCAATTTTTCTGACTTTTCCATAGAACGCTACCTGATATTCGACCGCATACTCTCTTCTACAAAGAACAGCAAATGGAGAGTTCCCGAAGGACGGCATTCTGCCCCCAATCTGGTCACGACTGCTGACACGAATATATCCATACACGTTCATATTTATCATTCGCCTTTCTGACAAAAGTACCTGTTATTTACGAACCAGTATAGCATGTCAAAGACAGGCCATTGCATGCCTCATGACAGCTATCCAAACCATCACAGGCAAACAAAATGACTCCTCATTTGACAGTCCTGCCAGAAACCTTTATACTGAGGATATACACAAAAACACAACCATCAGGAGGATATGTAATGGAAAAATCAAAAGTGTACTACACAAACCTGCGGGTCAAAATGGGGGATACTCTGCAGACAAAGCTGGAACGCCTTCTTCGGAAGGCTGGTCTTCCGACCATGGATCTGGAAGATAAATATGTAGCCATCAAGATCCATTTTGGAGAGCCGGGCAATCTGGCATATCTCCGTCCAAACTATGCGCGTACGGTCGTTGACATGGTCAAATACCTGGGCGGAAAACCGTTCCTGACAGATTGTAACACTCTGTATGTAGGCGGGCGCAAAAATGCCCTGGATCATATCGAGAGCGCTTATCAGAACGGATTCAATCCCTACAACACTGGCTGCCATGTGCTGATTGCAGATGGCCTGAAAGGAACCGATGACGTATATGTTCCTGTAGAGGGCGGTGAATATGTCAAAGAAGCGAAAATCGGACAGGCCATCATGGATGCAGATGTCTTTATCTCCATGAACCACTTTAAGGGACATGAGGCTGCCGGTTATGGCGGCGCGTTAAAAAATATCGGCATGGGCTGCGGCTCCCGCGCAGGCAAGATGGAGATGCATTCCGCCGGAAAGCCTTATGTCAATCAGGAACTCTGCGTTGGCTGTGGTCAATGTATTAAAATATGCGCTCATGATGCTCCTTCTATCACCGACAAAAAAGCCTCTATCGACCTGAATAAATGTGTTGGCTGCGGCCGCTGTATCGGAGCCTGTCCAAAAGACGCGGTCAGTCCTGCACAAGATGAGGCAAACGAGGTGCTGAATTACAAGATTGCAGAGTACAGCAAAGCGGTTCTGGATGGAAGACCACATTTTCATATCAGCTTCGTCATAGATGTCTCTCCATACTGTGACTGCCATGCAGAAAACGATCTTCCCATCGTCCCGGACGTGGGCATGTTCGCCTCCTTTGATCCAGTTGCCCTAGATATGGCCTGCATCCATGCGGTAAATGCACAGGAACCCATCAAAGGCAGCGCCCTTGAAGATTCCGGCCGTCCTTACATGGATGACCACTTTACCTCCGTCTTCCCGGACACGAACTGGAAATGCTGCATCGACCATGCCAAGAAGATCGGTATCGGCACAGACGAATATGAACTGATCGAAGTAAAATAAGGATAGAACGTAAAAAGGGTTGCCGGAAAATGCAGCCCCGGCTGTATGGTAAGCAGCGCTGTGTGGATTGGAGCGGACAGTGAGTCGGTTTTGTCCGTCTCAAACGGACGTCTAAGTCCGATTGAGACGGACAAAACCGATTCAGTGTCCGATACACTCCATACGAGCGCTTATCATACAGCCGGGGCGTGACTTTCCCGACAGCCCCCTTTTTCGTTTCATCGCCGCTGTGCGTCAGAGTTCCAGACACTCCAGTATCTCTTCCAGCGGATGAAATCCTTTGATCGTCTTGTATATCTTCTCCCCGTTCATGACAAGCATCGTGGGAACATGCGTCACACCGAACCGTTCGGCGAGCTGCGGATCATCCTCAATATTGACCTTGCAGAATTTTACATCGCATGCTTCCTCTGCCGCCTGCATAAGAACCGGATGCTGTGCCTTACAGGGACCGCACCAGTCTGCATAAAAATCCACCAGAACTGGACCGCCGGCCTCTGTCACTTCAGTCTGAAAATTGTCTCCGGTAATCTTTTTGATCTCCATTGGCGCTCTCCTTTCTGAGTTACACAATATCATTGTGCCCATCTGTAGAACAGACTCGCAGGAAATATCAGGCACCCTTTAGAAACCGCATTTTTCAGCCCCATGTAATTTTTGACATATTTTAAAAAATGCTGAATCCATACAAGCGCTTATCCTGCGACCGGAACTGTATTTGCCGACAGCCCCTGTCCCTCAGCGCGGAGAATATACCCGAATCACAGACGCGACTTCCCGGATCATAGACATCTGTCCAAAAATCACCAGCGCATCCTTCAGATGTCGTTTCTCCACCTTATCCGTGATGACCACCAGCTCCGTCACGCCATTCACAGCAGGCTTCTGGATGACCTGGTTGATACTGACATTATTATTACCCAGAACTCCTGCCACTCCCGCCAGGATACCGGTGCGATCCTCCACGATTAGACGCAGGAAATAACGGTGTCTGGATTCTCCGGATTCTTTCATGGGAAGATCTTTATAGCAGCTACAGCCGATCCTTCCGCAACAGTCATACTGCATATTCCTTGCGACAGCGATGATGTCGCCCATCACTGCGCTGGCCGTCGGCATCTCTCCGGCGCCTTTTCCCTGGAACATGGCATCATCCACTGCATCACCGTGGATAAATACCGCATTAAAAGCATCTTTTACATGAGCCAGCGGATGAGTGGATGGGATCATCATGGGAAATACTCCGACTTCCATCTCCTGATCCGTGTTTCTCGCCACCCCAAGAAGCTTCAGGGTATACCCAAACTCTTTTGCATATTGAATATCCTTCGCAGTGATCTTCGTGATCCCCTTCACATCCACATCGGAAAAAGTCACCCGGGAATGGAACGCGATGGAAGCCAGGATCGCCATCTTGCGCCCTGCATCCAGTCCTTCCACATCAGAAGTTGGATCCGCCTCGGCAAATCCCAGCTCCTGCGCCTTTTTCAGTGCTTCGTCAAAATCCATACCGTCTTCTGTCATGCGCGTCAGGATATAATTGGTAGTTCCATTGACGATACCCATGACTTCTGTGATCTCATTACCCGCCAGACACTCTTTTAAAGGCCGGATAATCGGAATACCGCCTCCCACTGCAGCCTCAAACTGCAGATCACAGTGATTACGCTCTGCCGCGTCCATCAGCTCTCTTCCATGTTCTGCCATCAGATCCTTGTTTGCAGTGACGACATGTTTGCCTGCTTCCAGTGCCTGGAGGATATACGTACGGGCAGGCTCAATGCCTCCCATCAATTCGATCACGATCCGGATCTCCTGGTCTTTCAGAATGCTGTTCCAGTCATCTGTCAGAACATCCTGCGGAATCCCTTCTCTCTTCTTTGCCGCATCTCTCACGAGCACTTTGCTGATCTCGAGATCTGCCTGAACCTTGAATGGCATCTCTTCTTTTCTCATCTGCAGGAGCTTATAGACTCCGCCGCCTACTGTTCCTGCTCCGAGCAGCGCTGCCCGGATCTTCTTATATTTACTCATTCCTCTTCTCCAAACAATACCTCTTCTGCGATCGCTG
>CAMWMT010000343.1 GCA_947175375.1 uncultured Clostridiaceae bacterium
CTTCCGCCCAAAGAATACGAGATGCTGTTGTTCTTTTTGGAAAATCCGGGCAGAATCTACAGCCGGGAACAGTTGCTGATCCGTTTCTGGGGCTATGATTTCGATGGAAACGAACGGGTAGTGGACAATCATATCAAAAAATTAAGGAAAGCGATTGGAAAATGCGGCTGCGTCATACAGACTGTACGCAAATCCGGATATCGGATGGAGGTAGACAGATGAAACGAAAAAAGAAAAAATTCCAGAAGTCGATCCTGCTTGGCTTCACAATGCTGTATCTGGTGACCATGGGACTGGCAACCTACATGGTCGCGGTAAAATATGACGACGATTATGCAACGGCGCATATGAGCAGGATGGCAAACATGCAGAATGAAGTATCAGAAATAGAGCGGAAAAACCAGGAAGCAACATGGGAAGACGCTGACAGGATGGACTGGTATCAGATCACGACTAACAGTTATAGCTATGGCTTGAATGGAAAATTTGTTCAGTTCTCCGCAGCAGTTTATGATAAAGAAGGCAGTCTTCTGGTCAAAGGTCAGGACATGATTGGAAACGCTGTTGTGATAGAACCAGGCACTGATACGAGGAGCGAGCACACTTTCATGCTGGATGATTTTCTGAGTCCGCAGGAGAAAGAAGAACTGGCACAATATAGCTGGAGCAATTATAATCTGCCCAATATGCTCACATCCCCCGAAAAATACCGTTTTTCTGTTCGTACATCGGAGGATGGGACAGACTTGTATGGAATCATCGTACAAGATATCACCTGGGAAGAAAAAACGGATGAACCTGAAATTATGTATAAGGATCCATTGACAAACAGTGTCTATCATCATGCAACAGATTTGGTGGAATACGGTTCTGGAGATTCTATGGTCGAAATCCTAAGCTGGGTTGAGACAGGCAGTGAGATCATATGGGAATGGGTAAATCCTGATATCAGTGAAGAAGCCCGGAATCATAGCCGGATTTTCAATGTGAACATATCATTTCCATATATCAATTCAGGATATGAGACCTGGAAGAAGTGGAGTGAAAATGAATATTTTCATAATTTTCCGGAGAACATAGAACTTTTGGAAGAAAAAAACGGGGATGTCTCGCAGGCTTCCTTGTTCCATCTGTTTCGCACCCAAAGAGAATCAGAAACGCGTGTATGGCAGGGATTTGATCCGTGCGGTTATGTGGTCGTTCGTATGGAGGGCTACCCCTTGCTTGCAGCCGTAGATTATATGAAATACGTCTACCTGGCAGGATTTGTGCTGATGCTTGCCTGCATGGTGAAAAGTATCCATGTCACCAATAAGGCATATGATCAGCAGGAAGCCATGGAAGAAACCAGACGCAACTTTACCAATGCCATGGCTCACGAGATGAAGACGCCACTTGGTATCATTCGGAATTTTACAGAGAATCTGCAGGAACATCATATGGAAGAGAAGAGGGACTATTACCTTGCACAGATCATCAGTCAGACGGAGGAAATGGATCGTCTGGTGACACAGATGATTGAAGTATCCAGACTGGATTCCGAACATCTGATCCTGCAAAAGGAAATCTTGTCCCTGTCACAGTTAATCCAGGAACAGGCTGCAAAGTTTGAACCAATGATCCGGGAGAAAAACTTACAACTGCAGTATCATTGTGAAAAGGATTTCCAGGTGGAGGGGGATAAGGAATATCTTGCAAACGCCGTCTGGAATCTGCTGTCCAACGCAGTTACTTATAATATACCGGATGGCATGATCATCATTACAACTAATACGGGAATGTGCAGTATCGAAAATACCGGATATCCGATGGAAGAAGAACAACTCGCCCATGTCTTCGATATGTTTTATAACGGAGATCACAGCCGCAGTTCCCAGGAGAAACATATGGGTATGGGGTTATTTCTTACAAAAAAGATTCTGGAAGCCCATAACCTGAAGCTCTCTCTGGACAATACAAAGACAGGGATCAAAGCAGTGGTGAGTATCTGAGGATTCTTGATCATAAGCGAGTTTCCGAAAAAAGCATATAAAATCAGGGTGCAAAGAACCTTTGCGTGACTTTTTCCATAAAAAAGGTTACCATATGCGTGAGGTGATCATATGGCAAATGTGGGAAAGAATATTCGTGTATTAAGAAAACATAGAAATATGACGCAGGGTGATCTGGCGGAGCAGTTGTATGTCAGTCGTCAGACAGTGTCCAATTATGAGACCGGAAGGTCTAATCCGGATATTGATATGCTGGTGAAGATTGCGGAGGTACTGGAAACGGATGTGAATATCCTGATCTTTGGTATTCCGGTATCTCCATCCAGAAAGAAGGAGCATTTAAAATTTGCAGGAGCGGTTGTCCTTCTGCTGGTTCTTGTAGTTTTGCTCTGGCGTCTGTCTCTTTGGGAATATGTGTGGAGAAGGGAAATGTTTGATATGGGCCCACTGTTCGCCATAGGCATGCTTCTTCGCCCTGCGGTGTATCTGGCTGGCGGCTGGACTGTGATGCAGGGAATATCTGTATTTTGGGGATTTAAAAGACAATTCGGGAAGGCTTTTGCGATAATATATTGGGGAACGCTCATTCTTGGCGGTCTCTATCTGCTTTTGACAGTTCCTTATTGCGTGATGAGCCTGTATGCCAGCTGGCAGATGGCAAAAGCTTCTGAGTTCAGCCGAATCTCTTATGCGCTGCCGGATTTCTGGCAGAATGCAGTGTACTGGCTTTGGGCAAAGATGCTGTTGTTCAAGTTTTCGTGTCTCTTTTTCTTTCCGGGGCTTGTCCTGTGGAACGGACGGGGAGCCCGTCCAGGGACTCCTGCTGGCTCTGGAGCCGGTAATCCCGGGGACTGACGCCAACTATTTTTTTAAAAATCTGTGAAAAATAACTTTGAGAAGAGAAGCCAAGCATGCGGCTGATAAAGGACAGAGTATAATCGTCGTTTTTCAGAAGCTGCCTGGCTTCTTCTATACGGCGCGTCAGCACATAACGGATGGGAGAGACTCCATATTCCTCTGAAAAGGCATGGACCAGGTAGTATTTACTCACATGAGTCATATCGGTCAGAAGGTCCAGAGTGATATTTTCGTTGTAGTGCGTGTCGATATATCGGCGGACCATCGTGCATAACCGGGTAGAATTCTTTTTCGCAGGAGTAAGGACTGTAGAAAAATTGGTCTGACGCAGAAGGACGATGACCAGAATCTCCATCAGGTCCTGACAGATCGTCTCATAGCCGGATCCTTTGGTCTCGCTCTCCCGGAGCATCTGGTGTAGATAGAACCGGATATTGTCGCGAAAGTTCCTGCAGCTGATGATGCGGAAATGTCTGTCAGAGCTGCTGTTCGTCTCCAACTCCAGTCCCTCAGCACCGACAACGATATATTCCAATGGATCAGAATTCAGACTGATTTCCGTATGATTGACGTTTGGATCGATGATGATCAGATCATCCGCAGATACATCATAGATGCGGTCTTCGATCTGGAACTGGCCGCTTCCTCCGGTGACATAGAAAAGTTCGGAACAGTTGTGGGTATGCAGGGTACTGTGCCAGTCTCCGCCATATTTGGCAGAACTGATATACAAAAGTCTTACAGAGTTTTTTATTTCAATGGTTTTGTCAAAATGAAGATCATAGCGGTTTGTACTCATGGGATTCCTTTCTCTGTTCCGACGGTCACAGGCGAATGGGAGCGTCCGATTGTGCATATGAAATTATATATCTTGCTTTTTGCGAAAAAATAAACAATATCATTATAATACAAACAACGAATACAGACAATAAGAGTAAAACATTCTGTCTTTCGCAGAACCGGATTTACTATAGAATGGGACGGAACCGCCAAAACGAAAATTGCGATTAAAGATTTTAAGTGGGATAAATATTACATTGACAATGAGTAAACTT
>CAMWMT010000344.1 GCA_947175375.1 uncultured Clostridiaceae bacterium
CTGCTGATCCACAGGCCGGATTCCATTGATGATCTCTTCCAGATTCCACATCTTTTTATTCTCCTGTTATAGTTTCGCGTCCCGAGATCTTTTCGGATATTATCAGTGCTGACACATCTCATGACGTCTCATAACACACCCAGTCTTTCACTTTATGATGGCAGCATGCGCATTCCACCGGTATACTGATCCCGTCAAATGCATCCACATAGTCTTCTTCTGAATATTTTTCCGGCTCATATATAACGACATCTTCCACAAACTGCTCCGGATCCTCCAGTTCAATGCCGATCTCCACCAGGAACTGTTCCTTTCCACATTCCGGACAGTGATATGCTTTTAATTCAGAATCCGGCACCTCCACACCCTCATGACAAACGTATCCATTATAACCATGTCTGGACGCGTCAAACACCAGCCATCTGCTGCCGCACATTCTGCATTCCGCCTCAATCACCAGCGCATACCCATCTCCATAACGTGCAACTCTCAGTCCTCCATCCGCTCTCAGATCTGAATAGGTTTTTAAGGAAAACTGTTCACAGCCGCAGGTACATTTTAGTCTGCCATTCAGTTCCCAGACGTTCTCTTCCTCCGGATTCGCCTGAAAGATCTCCGTCAAATATCTCGGAACCGGCAGTTTCTCTTTCTTTTCCATAATCTTATTTCAAGTCCTTCCCTTGTACACATGTCTATGACACACTGCATTTTATTTCGAATGCGGTATCAGCTACAGATGCGCAGCCGCAATCTCCCGGTATCTTTCCACCATTTTCTCATACTGCTTCCGGTCAAATACCCATTTCACATCTTTGATCCAGCTGATATTTTCATCCTTCTGCATATAGGGCTTCATATAATTCCGAAGTCTGCGAATCTGTTCCTCATATCCGTTCTCTCCGACCCACTCCCAGTATTCATGGCTTCCATAGGATTCTGTAGCAATGTTGTCCCCATATTTCTGCCAGTCTTCTTCTGTATATGCCTCCAGGCAGAGAATGCCAGCCTGCTGCTCTGCATCCATATCCCAGTTGCTTCGTTCCAGAAGTCCCAGACGATCCCAGTATACCCTATCCTCTGCCTTTCGTATCTTCACTACAATGACAATACAGGACAGATCGCAGTCATCTTCACAGACCAGGATCGGAATATTCAGTTCCTCCGGACTGTCGACCAGTTCCCATATGAAATCATTCTCCCACTTCTGCAGCAGTTCTCCGTTCCAGGCAGGCATCAGTCCGAGCATGGAGCCAAAAACAGCGAGACCGGGACACCGTCCTTCTTTTACAAAATCATCCAGATATTCCACCACGGGAACGCCGTCTATGATCCAGTAATCCTCCGGATAATCGTAGCGGGTCTTCACACTTTGAACTTCAATGGTATGTAAATTTTCCGGCATTTTCGCCTCCCCATCACATATATCTCAGGAAACTATGTCTTTGATTCCTGCACTGGTCGATCTGCATTTGTAATATGCAAAAAATGCATATTGCTTTTTTCTTCCACTGCTTTTTCGCAAAAGACATTTTTTATATGTCGTGAAATCACCAACTGTTCAAGAAACCAGCAGCATCATCCTGGAAACGTAATCTCTCTCAAGTATATGCTGCTGTGATAAACCTCCTCAAACTCTTCCTTCGGGATGAGCATGGCAAAAAATTCATCATACTGATTGATCTCGTCAACGGGCGGGACAGGCGCATCTCCTATAAATTCATATCCTCCTTCTATAACCGGCACTGCCCTTCTGTCCGAAAATATCTCTGTCATCCTCGTTGCATACCGCTCATTTTCCAGATCTACTTCGCAAAAAAGGAGTATCGGCGTCTCGTCATCTATGTATTTCCAGTAACATTTCAGGTACTCAAACTTCGCCGTCAGATCTGTATTCGTAATTCCTATATCCATTTCATTACCTGCAAATCTTTTTGTTCATGGGAATATTCACACCTTCGCATACAACATGGCATTGCAGATCGTCGCCGCAATATTGCTGCCGCCTTTACGTCCCTTTGACACGATATACGGCACACCTGCTGTCATGATCAGTTCCTTCGCCTCCACCACATTGACAAATCCCACCGGAGCGCCGATGATCAATGCGGGGCAGACTTTCCCTTCCTGAATCAGCTCATACAGTCGAATCAGTGCCGTAGGCGCGTTACCCACCGCAAAGATCACCTCTCGATCAAGCGCCGCTCCCCGTTCCATACAGACGGCCGCCCGGGTGCATCCTCTTGTCTTTGCTTCATCCGCCACGTCCTCATCCGACATAAAACAGAGCGCTTCTCCGCCATATTCCGCAAGTTTCTTCTTGTTGATACCCGACCAGGCCATCCTTGTATCGGTCACGATTACCGCACCCCGGCGCAGCGCCTCCACGCCCAGCGTGGCGGCACGGTCCGAAAAGCACAGCTGATCTGCATAGTCAAAATCTGCGGAAGTATGGATACACCTTTTCACAATGGAAAATTCAGGCTCTGGCCAGGTCCTTCCGTTCAATTCCTCTGTGATGATCTCCATGCTCCGTTTCTCAATGTCCGTTGGTTTTACAATCTCTATCCTGTCAAGCATCAGACTCCTGCCTCCAGTATCTCATATATTTTCTTCATGTCAAAGGAACGTCTCACCAAATCCGCCAGTTTATCGTACTCCTGTTCCTTGTGGGCCTCCAGGTCAAAGCTCCATTCCCCATACTCCATGCCTTTGTCAGCCATCAACTTCCGGATCATGGCTTCTGCAAAACCTGCTGTATCAAAGATTCCATGTAAATAGCTTCCCAACACACTGCCGTCCGTATTGGAAAGCGCATCCGGTCTCCCATCCGAAAGCCGGATCAACTCCAGGCATCCGCCCAGATTTTCAGACACGCCCATATGGATCTCATACCCGGCTACGTCCCTGCCTTCCCAGTCTTTCCACAGCCCTGCACCCTGTACCATCCTGCCAAAAGCCTGCGTCCTCGTTTTAGCTTCACTAAAAACCGTCCGGGTATCCAGAAGCCCCATGCCCCTCATGGAACCGCCGTGCTCCACTCCATACGGATCTTCCAGTACTTGTCCCAGCATCTGAAACCCTCCACAGATGCCCACGATCGGAGTTTTCTTCTCCGCCTGCCGAAGGATCAGCGCCTCCATGCCGGACTGACGCATCCACTGCAGGTCGTCCATGGTGTTCTTCGTTCCCGGCAGCAGGATCAGATCCGGATTTCCCAGCAGTCCCGGTTTCTGCACATATCGAAGAGACACTCCGTCCATCCGCTCAAAAGCAGAGAAATCCGTAAAATTCGAGATATGCGGCAGATGGATGACTGCCACATCCACCCCGGCGCCCTTCTGCGTCTGCGTCAGCCGATCAGACAGGCTGTCTTCATCATCAATGTCCAGCTGCTCCATGGGAACTACCCCCAGCACCGGAATATCCAGCTGCTCTTCGATCATCCGAAGTCCCGGATTCAGAAGCTCCACATCCCCCCGGAATTTGTTGATTACCAGCCCTTTGATCATCCTCTGTTCGTCTTCTTCTAGAAGTTTTACCGTCCCATACAATGCCGCAAACACTCCGCCCCGGTCGATATCTCCCACCAGCAGCACCGGTGCCTTCGCCATCTTCGCCATCCCCATGTTCACGATATCATTTTCCCGAAGATTGATCTCCGCCGGACTTCCCGCGCCCTCGATCACAATGATATCATACTCCTGCGCCAGCCGGTTGTAGGCTTCCATCACATCCGCCCGAAGCTTTCTCTTGTCTCTGTAATAATCTACCGCATTCGTATTTCCCCGTACTTCCCCGTTCACAATCACCTGACTGCCCACATGGCTGGTGGGTTTCAGAAGGATCGGGTTCATATCCACGGTCGGCTCGATCCCACACGCCTCCGCCTGCATGGCCTGTGCA
>CAMWMT010000345.1 GCA_947175375.1 uncultured Clostridiaceae bacterium
AAATAACACACTATAATCGCTTTTCAGCCCGAACGTCAACACAAGAATCGCAATTAGGGAAATCACAGCTGTCCCGGCCACAATTCCCAGTATGAGCCTTCGGGTCTTTTCTGACATTTTCTGCCAGCTTTCCTTTATATTCTGCACGTTTCTATCCAACCTTCTGCCATTTAATTAAAACCGATAGGAAAACACACATTTTGATGCATTCCGTCAAACACTCTACAGATCAGACATTGATCTTGATCAGTTCATTATATGCTTCCAACGTTTTATTTCTGAGAGTGATCAACACATCAAGCGTTAACCCTGCTTTCGCCTCGGCGATAGGCAGAGTATGTGCATCATCAATCTGTCCCGTAGACAGAAGATACTGTTTCAATTCCACATCTGCTTGTGTCTCACGCACCTGATTCACTGCGCTTTTGAACACATCCGTAAAGAGCGTCAGCTGTCCATTTGACTGCGCTCCATATCCAGTGCTTTCTGCACCCCCTATATTACCAATATTCCCCCATACTGACATAGGGGTGATAAAGTTCGTCTCCATCATACTCTCTCCTCTTTCCTCGCACCCATTTCAAAAAAACTGTCACGTCCACTGCCTCTTCTGTCTCCACAGAAGATATCTAAAAACCTAGAACGTCTTCGCCACACTCTTCAGGCGACTGATATCATTATTAATAGAACTTATCATGTACTGGTACTCATAGGCAGTACGCACGAGCTGGACCTGTTCCTGGTCCATATCAACATTGTTGCCATCCAGCCGGGTCGTCTCAGATCTGGTCGTGTGAACCCTCAGCCTGGACGAATCGATCGCCTGCGCCACCGCCTCTCTCGGCGAATGCGAAGCACTGGCCTCTGACAACTTCTTTTTCAGTTCATCTTCAAATGTTATGTACTGGGATTTGAATCTCGGAGTGTCAGCATTCGTAATATTATTCAGCGTTACTTTCTCTCTCGTCCATAAAAAATCCAGCATCTTCTCTGTCAATGAAACACCGTTTCCGTAGATTGACATACCTGTCCCTCCTGACCTTTTATCCTTCATTATATTCAGCTTTTTTAAAAAATAACTCTCTTCGGACGCAAAATTCGCTCGTTAATAGCATATCACTACTATTATATAAAAGCAAGAATTTTTTGCAGAATCCTGCCGTTATCTTTTTACATCTTTTCAATATACTGTCAATAAATTTCCTTATTACCTCTCTACTGGCAAAAGCTGAAATACTATGTCGACAAAATACATAAAAAAGGATCTGCAGTTTTCCACAGATCCCTTCTGTTATAATTATAAATGAATCTAACCTTTTAACTTAAAGCTTCCGATCAGTCTCTTCAAAAGCTGTGCCTGACTTGCAAGCTCTTCGCTGGCTGCAGCACTCTCTTCGGAAGTAGCAGAATTCGACTGCACTACTGTGGAGATCTGAGAAATACCATCCCTGATTGTATTGATTGCAAGCTCCTGCTCCTGAGATGCATCCGAAATCTTCCTGATATCAGAAGTCACATTCTCTGCACCCGCCACCACTGAATTCAGGGACTCCTGCGTTCTTCCGGTCAGAATGGAACCATTTTCCACTACCCGGAGCGTCTTCTCTATAAGTGCCGTGGTATCCTTCGCGGCGTCTGCACTCTTCGCAGCCAGGTTACGCACTTCATCAGCAACTACTGCAAAACCTTTGCCAGCGCTTCCGGCTCTTGCGGCCTCAACCGCTGCATTCAAGGCCAGGATATTGGTCTGGAATGCGATATCTTCAATCGTCTTGATGATCTTGCTAATCTCACTGGAGCATGCATTGATCTGGTCCATGGCCTCAGCCATCTCCTGCATCTGCTCATTGCAGACCGTAATGCTTCCGCCTACCACTTCCGCTTCTCTGTTGGTAGAAGCAGCTGTCTCTGCATTATTATTGATCTGTTCAGTAATACGCTCCACCATATGTAGCAGATTATCCACTTCAGAAGCCTGCTCCGTTGCACCCTGCGCCAGGCTCTGAGCCCCAACTGCAACCTGATTCGCTCCAGAATCCACCTGATTCGCAGAAGCATGGATCTGAGACAGAGTCTGATTCAGTTGTCCGCTGATCGTGCTAATCGCCGTCTGGATCTGTACAAAATCACCTATATAAGTAATACTGCTCTCTTTCCCAAGATCGCCTTCCGCAATCCCGTTAAGCACTTCTGTAATATCCGTAATATAAAGTTTCAGATTCTTCACAGAAGTATTCAGAGAACCGGCAAGCTCACCAAGCTCATCCTGACTCTTCACATCAATCTGGAAATCCAGCTTTCCTTCCGCAAGCTCCCGGCTGGACTCTGTAATATCTCTGATCGGTACGAGAACCCGTTTGATTACCACTCCGGCCAGCAATCCGTTCATGATCAGGATCACCAGCAGGATCACCACGCTTACGCCCTCTGTCACATTGATGGACCTGTGAAGGCTGTTCTGATTATCAGTAACCTGTCCTTCTGTAATCTCTGCCACCTCATCCAGAATCGTCACCAGCTGACTCACATTCGCCTTGACCGTATTCAAATACATGTCTCTGGCCTGCGCCGGATCATTCTCGCTTAAGTCAAGGACTGTCTGCGCCGATTCATGAATTGCCTGGTGAATGGGCTTCATCTCTTCGATCAGCTCCAGAATCCTGCTGTCCACTCCCGACAGATCCGAGCTGTAAAACCAGCTGCCCAGTACGCAGGTACGATAATCTTTGCTGCCTGTAAACTCCGTTCCCATGGAAACAGCCGAACACAGATTCTCAACCCAACTGTAATGAGCCTTCTGTGCGGTCAATACCAGTGTGTGGATATCCACCGACTGGTCCATTTCATTGGTATATGACCTGCTCGCATTCAGGCTAGTCACCGTCAAGACTCCGCTGATGATCACTGCGAGAAACACCAGAGCCACACGTATCAAAACTTCCTGTTTTATTGTACGCTTCATGTCCTCTCCTTAATTATTCTCCCCTGCATGTTCCCACATGCAGGGGGGGATGTCTCATTTTCTATTAATATTTGTCATTTCCACCGTAGGAAATGCTCATGTCCATACCATAATCCGGTTCGTAGGAAGAAACCCTTCCACCAATCCCGGATGTAACTCCAGTAGCGTCGCCCTCCAGTCTGAACTTTCTCACCAACTCGTTCAGGATCTGCGCCTGTCCGGACAACTCCTCGCTGGCTGCCGCGCTCTCTTCTGCTGTCGCAGAGTTAGTCTGAACCACGCTGGATATCTGGTCGATGCCAAGTGTGATCTGGGAGATGGATTCTGCCTGATCCGTAGCCGCTCTTGCGATCGCATCCATCATACTGCTTGCTACCTGAATATCTGCAATCACATCCTGCAGGGACTGTGCGGTCTCATCTGCGATATTCTTACCATTCTCCACTGCCTGAAGAGAATTCTCGATCAGAGCTGCCGTGTTCTTGGAAGCCTCTGCGGACTTGCTTGCCAGATTACGCACCTCATCCGCAACCACTGCAAAGCCCTTGCCTGCCGCTCCTGCCCTTGCAGCCTCAACAGCAGCATTCAGAGCAAGAATATTGGTCTGGAATGCAATATCTTCGATCGTCTTAATGATCTTACCAATCTCTCCCGAAGAGGAATTGATATCTGCCATAGCCTGAAGCATATCCTGCATCCGCTCGTTGCTCTCGCCTGCCTTCTGACCCACCTGCATGGACTTGCCACTTGCTTCCTGCGCCTGATGAGCCGTCTGATTGATATTGTTTGATATCTCATTAATGGATGCTGCCAGTTCTTCTACAGAAGAAGCCTGCTCAGTCGCACCCTGGGAAAGTGCCTGCGCACCGGATGATACCTGATCAGATCCAGAAGACACCTGATTCGCGGAACGGCTTAGTGTAGCCA
>CAMWMT010000346.1 GCA_947175375.1 uncultured Clostridiaceae bacterium
TAATGATATGATAGAAAAAAAGAGAAAGGTAAAATACATATGAAAGTATTACAAGAAGGCCCACTCGCAAGCTTCCTGACCCGCTTCATAGATCTGATCCTGCTGAATCTATTGTGGTTTCTGTGTAGTCTTCCAATCTTTACGATAGGGGCGTCCACCTGCGCCCTGTATGATGTGACTATACGCCAGGCGCTCCATGAGAATCCCTCCATCGTCAGTACCTTTTTCCGGGCTTTTCGAAGATGTTTCAAAAAAGCGACTGCTCTGTTTTTGATCTTCTTTGGAGCCGGACTGTTTCTCGCTGTTGATCTCTGGTGCGCATTTCAGTGGGATATACAGATCCGGTTCGTGATCATTGTTGTGATCCTGGCAGGAGCATACTTTTATCTGGCAGTGTTGAGTCATGTATTTCCGGTTCTTACCTATTTTGATACAGGAGTCAAAGAGAGTATCCGAAAAGCCTTTTTCCTGTCCATGAGCAACGGAGTATTCACAGTCTTTATCATGGTCATGAACCTACTGCCGGTCTTTATGATCCTTATATCCCCTGTCAATTTTGGACAAATTATCTTTTTCTACTTTATTCTGGGATTCAGTGTGATCGCCATGCTCTGTTCCATGCATCTGATCCGTCTCTTTGATCCTGAACGTGCAGAGGAAGCAGACAGGCTGGAAAGCGAAAGGAAAAGGCTGCCGTAAAAACGGCAGCCTTATAATCCCACTGATCCGATAAGCCTGCATGCCCGGCAAGTAACGGAATTCAACGTTTTCAGCGCTCTGAATCTCCACGGGATTTTTACTTAATCTCTCATTTTTTCTCTGTAATCAGCTGTCTGGCTTCCATGTAAGCCCCAACCGTTGTCTCCATCAGCTGTTTCTGTAGTTTTTCATCATCTTTCTCCATATCCAGAAAATCTTCTTCATACCAGTTTATTTTTGGAAATCCTTCCAGTACTTAGCTGCCATATTCTTCTCCATTTTGCAGATACTGTATCTGACGGAGGTGGACCTATGAAGCTGCAGACAAAGATTTATTTTCAAAAAACAGGCATCCTTCTGGCAGTCTATCTGGTACTCCGTTTTCTGCTGCCTCTTGTCTTGCCCTTTTTCCTGGCATGGGTAACCGTGGGAAGTCTGGTCTTCGTTCGGAACAGGGTCCGTATCCGGCTGATCCCTTTAAGCATTCTGTACATCCTACTGTTTCTGCTTCTCTTCGGCACTTCCGTCTTCTGCGGCTGTTTACTTCTGTATGAGCCCTGCTGTCGTCTGCTTCCAGTCTGTCAGAGCTACTGGGAACAGTTTTCGGTATATCTTGCATGGCTTCCCGGCTCTCTGTCCGGACATCTGGCTGATCTTATGCCTTCCACCCTCTCCTGCATGTTCGGAATCTTTTTATATCTGATCTCTGTCCTGCTCTTTGCCAGGGACTGGGAGCATTTTCACATGCTGCTGTATAAACTTCCATTTGCAGAACCGGTCTCTAATGCCGGAAGACGGCTCCTTCAATGTGTAAAGAACTGGATTCACGCCCAGTTCCGGATCATGATCGTCGTCTCTCTGGAATGCGTTGCCGGATATGGCCTTCTGCGCATTCCGGGCTTTCTCTTCTGGGCTGTGCTTACCGGTATCATCGATGCACTCCCGGTCTTTGGCACCGGGACAGTCTTCTTTCCATGGATCGTAATCGTACTCCTGCAGGAAAGATATACCTTTGCCATGTGGCTGGGGCTTCTCTATTTGATCACATGGCTGACCAGAGAACTTATGGAGCCAAAACTTCTCGGAGACGGGATCGGACTTCTCCCGGTCTGTTTTCTCATGTCTGTCATCGCAGGACTGAAGCTGTTCGGACCCCTCGGATTCTTCTCCGGGCCTTTCGGAATCCTATTCATACGGGAGTTATGGCTGGAACTGGAGACCTCTTTTTCTCAAAAAAATAACCTGGATCTGTAACAGGCTCAGGACGGCTGGCAGGGAGTAAGCTGTGACAAAAATGTTGGTTCTGTCCAAAAACTCATCCTCTCTTTTGTCACCGGATGCACAAACACCGTCCCACAGGCACATAGGCAGAGAGAACCACATCCCGGATCGGCTTTCCCGTATTTCCTGTCTCCCATAATCGGCGCTCCTGCATGCGCCAGTTGTACTCGGATCTGATGATACCGACCTGTCCGAAGCCGGATCTTTAAGAGACTTTTGTCTTCCCATTCTGTGATCACTTCATAAGAAAGTTCACTTCGTTTTGCGCCCTTTGTTTCAGGCGGAACCACTCTGGATGTATTCGTCCGTCCGTCTTTTTGCAGATAATCCACCAGTGTCCCCTTTTTCTCAGGGAGTTTTCCACATACCAGCGCCTGATACCACTTTTCCATGTGGGTATGGTCCGACACCTGCCTGCTCAGGTCCGCAGCAGCCCGCTGATTCTTCGCCACCAGGAAGATTCCCTCCACCGGCTGATCCAGACGATTCACAAGTCCCAGATATGGACTCTTGTCCCCTCTCCCCACCAGTTCATTCTGCAGCATGCTCATCACATCCGGCACCGATGCCCGTGCACTCTGCACTGCAATTCCTGACGGCTTCCATATCACAAACAGTTCTTTATCCTCATACAAGATCCGGTATTTTTCCATCCATGCTCCCCTCTTTCTTTCCAGGCTGATAACAAAGGGATTGTCGGGAAAATCCCGGCTATATGATAAGCGCTCGTATGGAATGTATCGGACAGTGAATCAGCTTTGTCTGTCTCAATCGGACTTAGACGTCCGTCTGAGACAGACAAAGCTGATTCACTGTCCGCTCCAATCCACACAGCGCTGCTTATCATACAGCCGGGATTGCATTTTCCGACAGCCCCACACATATTCCATGAAACAAATATTATCGATATTGTAGCATCCTGGTCTGCGAAGAATCAAGTAGATGTGCCTAAAAAATCGGAAAGAACTTCCTGAAAGATCCGCTCCTCCTCTTTTTCGAGCACAAATTCGGTCTCCCCCTTTTCTACGGGTTCTCCTGCATCCATCTGACAGGCCTTCTGTGTTTCTTCCGTCCTGCCCTCTTTTTCGAATCCTTCGTATACATGCATCTGCCTGGGATACAAAGTATTAGACACATAATCCATAAGGTACACCTCTGCCTGTTCCCAAAGACTGTCTGATTCAAACCAGAGTGCCGCGACCCGGACAACCGCCGCTGCCGTTGCCGCCGCCAGAAGCCGATTCAGACAGAATGTGCTGTCATATCCCAGATAGTACAATGCCGCTGTTTCCACAAATCCAACCCCGGACAGGATGCCTGTCCACCGCTCCGGCAATTTTCTCCACTGTTCCAGCGGTATGCCAAACCGTTTTTCCTGACACAGGTATTTTCGGACAAATACCTGCATATCGCAGATTCCCACTTTTACCTCATAGCTCTTTTCAAATCTCAGCGTCATCGCCTTTCGCATCCTGCCTTTTCCGCCAGTTCCGGACGCTGCCTCCTTACAGAGTTCTCCAAACAGTATCCTTCTTGCCAGTGCCAGTCCAATTCCCCATATTCCCAGCACCAGAAATTCTCCATAGTATAATGACCATACCTGATACATAAAAAGCGCCTCCCCTTGCATCTCGTTCTGTTGGATTCATTATAACAAAACTTTCTGCAAAGGGAGGCATGACTTATCGGTAAATTACGACAGGACATGTCTGATCTTGTCACTTCCCAATCTCTGGCGCCAAGGAACTGGGGCTGTTGCAAAATGCAGTCCCATCCATGTGCTCAGCAACGCTGTGTGGATTGGAGCGAACTGAAAACTGGTTTTGTCTGTCTCAGACGGACTTAACATGTCCGAATGAGACAGACAAAGCCTGTTTTCTGTCCGATCCATTCCATAC
>CAMWMT010000347.1 GCA_947175375.1 uncultured Clostridiaceae bacterium
ATCCCTAAAGTCGTAGAATAGTTACTCAAAACGTATTTGCCCAGGATAGTTCATAATCTATAATGGGCTAAAACCGTTCATTTTTCTTAAATTTTGTGTTTTTTTATTGTGTTTTATTCGAGTATATATTATAATAAATATATACTCGAAACATAAGGAGCACATTATGCCAGCAAAACCTTCAGGACAGATAAAGACTTCCGTCATCAAAAAGCCCCAGAAGAATGGAGATATCTACATTCTTGAGCGCAAAACAATATACGATCCCGAGAAAAAATACACCAAAGTACTCAGCACCAAACTTGTTTCCAAAATCCCAAAAGGTTCCGAAATTCCAGTGCCTACCCGTCCAAAGAGGCAAAAAAAGTCAGATCCGGATGCAAAATCTGAAATTGTATCAGCCAAAAGAACCCATGTTGGAATGATGGATATCATAGATTATGTGGGTGCTGTCTCGGGCATCGATGATGCTATCTATTCATCCACCGATACAGGGACTGCACAGAAGATCATATCCCTGGCGAGATATCTTCTTGCAACCAATGGGCAGTCTCTTCCAGGCATCCTGACCTGGCAGTATAATCATCCCCTTCCTTATGAGGACGGGATAACGGAGGATGTGTACCACAACCTTTTTGTGCAACTTGGATACGACGAAAGTCTGCAGCAGAGTTTCTTTAAACACCGTTGTGAATCACTATCCGCAGGTGACGCCCTAGCCTATGACTCATCCACCATATCCACTTATTCCGAGTACCAGAACGAGGCCAGATATGGATTCAACAAGGCACACGACGGGCTCAGGACAATAAAGCTGCTGACACTTTATTCCATAGAGAGCAGACAGCCCGTTGCCTTTGCAAAGCAGCCCGGCAACCTTCCGGATGTGACTTCAGTCACCAATGCCATAAACCAGCTGTTGGCACTGGGCATCAGCACCACGGAGATCATCACTGACAACGGCTATTATTCCGAGCAGAACTTCTCTGAGCTGCTCCTGGCCGGATTTGATTTCATCACCCTTGCAAAAACAAGCATCAAATGGATCAGGCCGGAAATAGACAAACAGCGTGGTGCGCTTGATGATTTCAGGAGTGTATGTCCGTTTGACCCATCAACCCATGGGGTTTCGGTTCTCCTCATGCACGACTTTGAGAAGAAACGCAAGTATGCCAACCACAGGAGTGGTGCGGAAAAAGGCTCCACGGAGATCTTTTCGCGCAGGATATACCTCAACATATACTTTAACCATTCCAGGCAGTCGGCTGACAAGGCTGCGTTCGAGGCTGACCTGTTCGAACTCAAGACTTTGCTTGAAGCCGGTACACCCATTGACGAATTATCAGGTTCGGCGCAGGCAAAGGCAAGGAAATACTTTGCCGTCAGGAAATGGGGCGACAAGATAACTGTGATTCCCAATAACAAGGCCATTACAGAAGCCAATAAGTATCATGGCTACTTTGTCCTCGTATCCAACAAGGAAAAGGATCCCTTTGAGTGCCTGCGCAAATATCGTAAGAGAGAGACCATAGAGTCATTCTTCGAGGCTGAGAAGCAGCATGCCGACGGCACCAGGGTAAGGGTATGGAATGCCGACACCTTGCGTGGGCGTATGTTTGTTCAGTTTGTCTCACTCTGCTATTATGAATACCTAAATGAAAAGATCAGGAAACTCAAGGATACCCTGGGCAAAAAAAACGGCGATAAGGCCCATGATACCAGGGAGATACTGAACAATGAGCTGAAGCTGAGATCATGGCTGTGCAATACCCCTCTGTATCTTCAGCTTCAATGGTTTGATACAGTTGAAAGTGTCGATGTATCAGTAAAGTTGAAGAACCGCAGGTGGACTACGGAGATCACCGCACGTGATGCGCTTTATCTGCAAAAGCTTGGCGTAACTATCCGATGATGTTTTGAGTATATATTTCGCGACTTTTTGGATAAAATGTCAGACATGAAAGGCAAGGAGGATATAGAAATGAAAATGAAAATAATGACAGGGCTTGCAGCGACCGCAGTAATAATAACAGGTTTTATATGCTTTGGTATATGGTTTCTTTCGGGGACTGACAGCACATATTATTATACACAAATTGATAACAGTAAAATAGAACAGGTCGAATCGAAAGGCGGTGTGATCAGCTTTAGCGGAAATATGGATTACTCCTATACGTTATTTTCTTACGACGAGAATGGAGAGGGAAAAGACATTACATTCGGTACGTCAAAGGAATTGAGAGAGGGTGCTTTTATCCGTTTAACGGTCATGCCGATCCGCGGTGTTTTTGAATGGAAAGAGGTACAGTACGATGAACTTCCTGCTGCTGTGCAGAAATGTTTTGAGTAAGAGTTTAAAATGTTGACCGTTTCGGTTATTTGTGATATATTATGTACATAAATAACCGAAACGGTTTTTTGGAGGAAACATGACGGAAAAATTTCTGGCACTTTCGATGGAGAAACAAACGATCATCCGAAACGCAGCGCTTGCCTGCTTCGCGAAACACGGATATGAAAAAGCGTCGATCAATGATATTGCAGTATCGGCAGGTATCTCAAAGGCGTCGGTCTTTCAGTATTTTGGAAATAAGCGATCACTCTACCAGTATCTGCTTGACTACTGTACAGCCCAAATGAAGGAAGCTTATGATACAAGCGCGCTGGATCTGAACACAGATTTTTTTGACCGGGTGTGGAAAGCCAGCGTTATGAAAGTGGAGAACATGAAAAAGAACCCGCATATTGCATCGTTTATCGTAAGTGCGACAGTAGAATCCGCGCCGGAATTAAAAGGGGCAGTACTTTCTCCGGCAAATACAAAATTTGTAGAAGCATTAGTCCTGCATGAAGAAGATCGCGAAAAATTCAAACGTCCGGAGGATGCGAAGCTGGTGTTTCGGATGCTTATGTTGCTTGGGCGGGGGATGGGCGATCAGTTGGAAGACGAGGCAGATTATGATGGCATCATGAAAGAATTTGAAGAAATCCTGCACATGTTGAAATACAATTTTTACAAGGAGGAGTATCTGCCATGAATAAACCGGTGATTGTCTTAAACGAACTGACAAAAAGTTATGGGAAACACCGTGGGATCAACAGTATCAGTTTTTCTGTTTTCCAGGGCGAGATTTTTGGATTTATAGGTCCGAATGGCGCCGGAAAATCCACTACGATCCGTACCTTGATGGGCCTTCTGAAGCCTACCGGCGGAAATGCCTCTGTCTTCGGGCTGGATTGCAGCCGGGAGGCCGCCCGTATTGCAAAGGATGTGGGGTATCTCCCAAGTGAAAACTGTTACTACAACAATATGAAAGTCAAAGAAATGCTCCTTTATACGGCGGCTCTCTATGGCGTGAACAGCCACAGCCGGATGAATGCGTTGGCGGATCGGCTGAATCTGGATCTGTCCAGGCGGATCGGAGATCTGTCTTTGGGGAACAAGAAAAAAGTCGGTATTGTATCAGCCCTGCTGCCTTCTCCGAAGCTGTTGATCATGGATGAACCTACCAGCGGTCTTGACCCGCTGGTTCAGCAGACCTTTTACGAGCTTCTGAAAGAAGAAAATGAGCGCGGCGCAACAATTTTCCTGTCCTCTCACGTTTTAGGAGAAGTGCAAAGGCTTTGCGACCGTGTGGCGATTCTGCGGGAAGGGACATTGGTCGGCGTTCAATCTATGAAAACCATGCGGGAAAATGGTTACAAGAAAATCTCCCTGACAGCAAAAAACGCTATTCCGGTTGATTTCTTTTCCATCCCTGGAACCGCAAATTTCGAGCAGGACAAGAAGAAAACATCTGTATCCTTTATGTTCAATGGGAGTCCCATGATCATTATGGAAAAACTCCATCAGTTGGAGCTGGAGGACATCC